>CAZITU010000088.1:0-11496 GCA_964542245.1 uncultured Nitrospirales bacterium
TGCTTGGAGCTATCCTAGCAGCAGCACACCGTTTCGGGGTAAGAAAAGTGCCAAGCTAACATGGTCGGGGCGCCGAGATTTGAACTCCGGACCTCCTGCGCCCAAGGCCGACTCTACAATGCTAAGTGGTTGGCTCGTCTAGCCTTTTCCTATGTCATGCAGCACGGTTTTGGCCGGTGTTTGGCAGGTTTTGTTCCCAAACTTGTTCCCGACTCTCGAATTCCGGGTTGGGGTCCGGTCCGGGTTCAATGACGGCAACATGTTTCATGACCTCGCCTAATTGTTCAAACATCCACGCGTTGAAAGAACAGAATCGCGTCAGGCCCCGCGCGCGCGCAGCATGAGGACCGTTCCAGCCAAGAACAGGGTGCCGGCGACGGTGAAGGCCAGGCTTGCGGAGTACTGGCTCCAGAGGAAACCCACCACCAGGCTGGAGGCGAAGTCACCTACTGCGTTGACCGCTGCAAGCGTGCCGAAGGCCATGCCATGCTGTTGTTGCGGGACCAACTCGGCAGCGAGAGAATCCTCCAACGCCTCCTCAACTCCGACGACAACCCCGGCCAGCGCGAAAATGAGCGCCAACAGGGGCACGCTGGGCGGTTTCGATAACAGAAGGAGCGCCATCACCACCGCGAGGGCGTAGCCTGCACCCAAGACGGCTCGGCGATTCGGGACATGATCAGAAAGCCAGCCGCCGAGGTAGGCAAAGGCGGCGTAGAAGACGTTGTGTACCACATAGAGCCCAACGGCAATGCTGGCGGCCGTCGCCGGCCCGTGACCCGGGGTCAGAACCTGCGTCGCAAACAGGATCAGCAGGGTGTGAGAAAAGTCACCAAGCCCAAAAACTCCGACCGCGAGAAGAAACTTCCGGAAGGGCGAAGGTAGACTACGCAAACCAATCCAGAAGGAACTATCCGCAGGCCGGTGATTCGGTCTTTCACGGACCAATAGCCCAAAGGTCAGGACGGCCAAAACGCCCGGCACCAAAGTCCACGCCAAAACCTGGTGATAGTTGTGCGAGGTCAACTGAAGCAGCCACAGAGCCGTCACCGGGGCGACGATGGCGCCGAGTGTGTCCATCATTCGCTCGAAGCCGAAGGCGCGCCCATACGCATCGGGCGAAACGCCCGCCGCCAGCAGTGCCTTCCGCCCCGGCGTTCGAATGCCGCGGCCAAACCAAGCCGTGGCTCTCGCCACAAGCACGTGGAAGGCGTTTGTTGCCAGAGCGAGCGCTCCTGTCGCCAGCGTGGTCAGTACATAGCCGCTCTGGACGAGGGGCTTCCTACGCTTCAGGCGATCGGTGTAATGCCCTGCTCCCAGTTTGGAGAAGCTCGAAAGGCCGTCGGAGGTTCCTTCGATAATTCCAAGCCAACCCGGCCCCGCACCGAGTGACGCCAGGAATGCGGGCAAGATTGTTGTGGCGATTTCGTGGCTCCAATCACTGAATAGGCTCGTGAGTCCCACACCCAGCGTCGTGCGGTTCAGCCAAGATGTTTTCTGAGCGACAGTCGCTTGGTTCACGATTCCTTCTCCCGCAACGACTGCTGAGGTTGCCCCTCATGGATGCGCGCGATGGCGGTCTTGCTGGCATTACGCACGCGAACGGTTCCTCCGGATGCGGCTCGTTGCAAGGCGGGCATCGCAGTCAAATCGCCGATCTTGCCGAGAGCCTCGGCGGCGGCCTCGGCAAGGAAGCTGTCTCGCGCCCTCTCAAGGATGCGGATCAAATCACCCACGGCGGAGGCGTCGCGTCGCTCTCCGAGAATCCACGCGGCTCGCACAGCGGTTTGCGGTTCCGGGTGCCTGAGCGCCGCGCGCAATTTTTCTGAGAAGCTTTGGGCGCCCAAGGCCCGCACGTCGGCGTCGCACTTTGGGCAGCGAGAATCCGAAGGTTCGATTTCCGACCAACACGCAGGACAGAAGAAGGTCACGAAAGCGCCTCCGGCGGGTGAAACAAAAATCAAGCTGCTAAGGATAAAGCTCCAAATCTTCGAGCGTGATCAGCCGGTTGCCAACGATCTCTCGCAGTCTTGGCAACACGCGTTCCACCACTTCAGGCTTGTCGATGTACTCGATCACCAAGGGAAGTTTGCCGCCGGCGTCCACCAGAGAGGTCGTAACGACGCCTGCTGCTTTGGTGAAACCCGCGACGCCACGCAATACCGTGCCGCCCGCGCAGCCCTCGCCTGCCAGGTAACGCAACACGGCGAGATGCACAGGCTTGCCATGCCACTCATCTGCTTCATTGACGTAGATCGTGACACGCCTGCCTTTGACTGAGGGCATTTCACACACTCCGAGCCAGCACGGCACCCAGAATTACTCCGAGTAGTGCCAGCAAATTGTTGCCCAGAAAATTCCAGGCTGCGAGCCCGTAATGTCCCTGTTCGAAAAGGGCGAAGGTTTCGTAGCTATAGCTGGAAAAGGTCGTGTACGCCCCGCAGAAGCCGATGGCGAAAAAGAGGCGCAGATTGTAGGAGCTGAGCACACGCTCGCTGGTCCAGATCAAGAAGAAGCCCAGCAGCACGCTTCCCGTAACGTTGATAAGGAGCGTCCCATACGGGAAGCCAGGGCCGAGCCATTTCAGGGCGGCACGACTGATCAGGTAACGCGCATTCGCGCCGAGAAAGCCGCCCAATCCGATGTATAGAGCTTCACGCCACATGAGGCTGGGTCGCCCTTTCCGCTACAGCAGGAATGTTCTGACTTCTGCTTCGATGTCGGTCAGCCGTGACACTTTCTTCTCCACCGCTTCCGCTCCAGCCGCTTTCGCCAGGCGCGCGTGCTCCAGGGCGCGCTGTGCAATGTGGCCAACTTCCAGCAGCACCCTCCGAATCTCGGCTTCCAGTTGCCCACGGCTCTCTTGGACTCTGTCCACCACATCAGATTGCACGCGCGTGCTGTTGGTCTCCAGAAGGTGTTCCAGGAATTCTCTGGCCGCGCGTTCCATGACCCCATAGGCACGCACAGCACTCAAGAGAATATCAGCCAAATAGCGCAGCGGGGATGCTGGCATCGCCACCGAGAGGAACTGTTCAAAACTGAATCGCGAATGGATACGGAATCCCTTTTCTGTTTCCAGAGCGTTCGGCATCCGGCTTAACTCGGGGATCCCCGATTCAGACAGCTTTTTCAGGAAGTCGTTGGCAAGGTCAACAAAGCGGGCCGCTGCTTTCTTGTATTCCTCCTCGGCGTAAGCCTGCTCGGCAGCAAGCCACGGAAGGACATGTTTCTCCGCGACCTTCTGACACACACCCATCGCTGCCCGGCGGAACGAAGGGCCGTATCTTCGACGCAGTCTTTTCAGCTCCCCGTCGCATTCAGACATGGCCTGTGGAAGAATCCGGCCCAGGAATTCCTTTCTTCGCCCCAAGAAGGCATCCGAGAGACGGTGCTGCTCGGCCATCAGGAGATAGCCCAGGTCCTGAAGGGAGCGCTGCGAGTCGTGGATGGTCTCACGCATGTTCGCGATGCGGCGTTCATATTCCTCGATTGGAGACAGCAGCGCATCGCGTTCCACAGAGATAATCACGAGCATTTCTTCGGTCAATCGGCGTAAGCTGCGCTCACCCGCCGCGCGAACGAGCTCACGCGCCGACCGCGTGGCCAAGGTTTGCAAAGACTCAACCAGCCGGTTCCAATCGCGCTGTGGGCCTCGATTCTCCAGCCGTTCCAGGGCGCTGATTTCGTAGATTTCGCCGATGGGACGCCCCAACCGCTTCTCCAAAACTTTGCGTGTGAACGCCCCGGCGGCCTCACGCTCTGCGTCCGTCGTGCGGTCCGCCTTGTTCAAAATCACCAGCAGATCGCGGACCTGCTTGCCGACGGCCTCTACCAAAGTCAGTTCCTCTCCGGCCAGCGGGGGATCGGCCCCCACCAAGACAATCGCGGCGTCAATGTGTGGAACGAAGGCGTGCGAGGCTGCCGTCCCTCCGCCGAAAACAGAGCCAAGGCCGGGTGTATCCACGAGGCACATCCCCGCAGAAAGCAGTGGGCTGGGCACGAAAACCTCCACGCCTTCCACGCACTTTTGGTTCTCCGGATTGCGTTCCTCGGAAACGTAATGCTCAAGGTCGCTCGGGTTAATGTTGGTCCACGTCCCACTGCGGAATCGCACCCGCGCGCTTCGCGTCTCGCCGAAGCGAATCACCGTGGGAACGGTGGTGACGGGAACCACGCCGGTGGGAAGTATGGGGTCGCCGATTAACGCCCCAATCAAGCTGGATTTCCCGCGCTTGAACTGGCCGATGCACGCGACATAAAAGCGCCCTTCGATGAGACGCTCGGCGAGATCGTGCGCATCGCGGGCCAGGCGGCTCGCAGAGAGTTCCTCCGCCAGCTCTGCGAGCCGCAAGAAACGCGTACCGGCATCCGCAACCTCGACCGGGGCGGTAGCGGTCGCGTTCGCCCCAACGGGTGAAATCGGATTCTGATCGTGCGGCGGCATTGGTCGGACCGCTATGTCCTCAGTTTCTGGGCTTCGTAATCAACGGGACGCAGAATGTCGCTTTGCCTGCCCATCAAATAGTCCACGCGCAACAGCCGGGTTTTTATTTGCCCGTCGTACTGGTATTTGGGCAGGGCGGCCATTGAACACATCTTCACAATGGCGCCGGGGAACCGGCCGCTTAGTTGCAACACCTCGTGCTCAAAATCTTCCAACTCGCAGCGGTCTAATCCGAACCGGCCAATGCAGGTCGAAAGCAGAGCACTCGCATCCGCAATGGCAAGAGGGCCAACGTGAAGGCGAAGTTTGTCGTTCCAGTACAGGCTCCAGGCATCGCCCAGCTCAGCAGGGGAACAGCCGCGAGCGAGCATGTAAACGGGCGTCTCCCAGCGCCATATGAGATCCTTCAGAAACCGGGTCACCAAATGCGTGCAGGGCGGTATTTGATCCAGAAAAATCCAGCAGGGCCGTGCCTTTATCGCCGAACAGAACAGCAGCCTCAAACGGCCTGCGGATTTTTCGCGCAGCCAACCGCTGACCCTGTAGTGGCTCGCCTGCGAGGCACGCCAACTCTCGCCCACGAGCGGGTCCTGGTTCTCCCAGAGCCAGCGGACAAGCTCCTGAAGGAGCGCCTTTAAGGTTGCGCCGCCGCTTGCCCATATGCAGGCCTGTTGCATCTTAGCCGGCAACTGATGGATCACCCTTTTCACAAGAGCTGTCTTGCCCGAGTCAGTTTCACCCCAGAGCAGGAGACTCTCCCGTCGTTTCATTGCTTCGCGCAACTGCCGCATCTCCTGCTGGCGGTCAAACCACTCGTCGCTGTGCACCGCAGGCTTCAACGAAGCTCCCCTCGCCAAGGCAACCTTTTCCCTTTCAACAGGCTTCAGCCCTCTTTCTTTGAGCGGTAGAGAATCACGCGCACCTTTTCCAGGGTGATGAGCCCACCGTCTATCATTTCATCGAGTCGTGGAAGGATGTGTTCGATACGTTCCGTGTATTCCACGACCTCGATGACAATCGGCAAATCTTGCGATAGCCGCAGGATTTTGTCGGTGTGATAGATGCTCGCAGATCCATAGCCGCCGACGCCGCGTAGGACCGTGGCGCCCGAGAACTTCTCTTGCCGAAGCAACTGCACGATCTCCTGATAGAGCGACTTCCCGTGCCACTTGTCCGATTCCCCGATGTGAATGCGCATGAGGGTGCGTTCGCCTTCGAACCGTTGGTGCGTCATCGCTCCTCCTAAACCTTATTCGCCAAGTGAATGCCCAGAAAGGCCAGCACCAGGCCGACCACGACGCTCGCGCCCACATACACGCTGGCATGCGCCATTCGCCGTCTTCCAACATCTTGACCGTCTCCCAACCGAACGTCGAAAACGTGGTGAATCCTCCGAAGAAACCGATCGTCATGCCCACGCGCCAGTCCGGTAGAATCAGCATTCGGTTGAGCGTGAGTTGGCCGAGGAATCCCAGGAAAAAACATCCCAACAGATTCACCACCAGCGTGCCGGTGGGGAACGTAATCCCTGCTCGCTGTTGGATCAGCCCCTGCAAACCGTAACGTGAGAGGGTTCCAATCGCTCCGAAAACTGCAATCAGCATGATTCGCAAAGCGTCTCCAATCGTTCTCGAGTCTGGATTGCTGCACTCACTCCAAGCCTCGCTGCGCGGCGAGCGTTTCCGCGACCCTTCCCAGAATCCCCTCATGTCCGCGCTGGCCGGACTTGGCGTCCCTCAGTAACTTCTCCAGCTCTTCTTTCAGCTCCTTCATTCGCCTGCTCAGAATGCCGGCAAGCTCTTGGCGGAGATCCTGGGACAATCTGGGTAGCAGCTTGATTGCGTGCGGCACGCAGACGGCCCCGCGAAGGCTCATCCATTCCCTGAATCTTTCTTGCGCAAATCTCTCGGCGAACTCATCGAGACGCTTGGATTCCTCTTCGCTGATCCTCAGGCAGATGCCACAGGCCTTCGCGGGTCGAGTGGACTCGTCAAGGTTGATCTTCCCCAGCAAGCCGAGAAAAAGTCTGGCAGCCAACTCTGCTTTCGCAGCTCCAGCCAGCGCCCACATGTGGAAATTACAAAGCGGTTCCACCTTGCGCCCGTCTGCCTCGCGGATGCAGGAAGCCTGGAAATCCCGTAGAACCACGCAGAGGGGACAGGCTCCGGGGCTGAGAGCCTCAGTGATCTGCTTGTAATGAACGGGTTGTTGCACTCTCATCGTTGCTCGCTCCGCAGCTAGGCCAACTTCATCTGGGCTGCTTCACCAGCCCCAAGCGTTTCGAGGTCCTGCACAATCCTTGCTTCTTCTTCGGCAGTCAGTTCGCCGCCACTCAAGACGCGCTCAGCCTGGGCGCGATAACTTTCTGCGTAAGCATCGAAACGTCTCTTGAGTTGAGTGAAAGCGTTCAACAACCATTGCCGGAGCATCCCTGCGTAGGTCTCAAGGACCTGCCCGTAGGACGCCCCGATCTGCTCTCGCAATTGACGAATCATTTGCCCCTGTGCGACGCCGCGAAGCCATCCTGCCAGAACCGGTTTGCTCAAGCACAAATTAAGAGCCGGTAGCTCGAATGCTGGCAACCCACGAACCACGGAACTGAACTCTTCTCCTTCGGGCACATGGTTCATCGCGAAGGCGGCCGCCGACTCTCTCAATTCGATCACCAGCTCCTTCGCCAGCGACTCCATCTGCTGCGAAAAGCTTTCCGCCTTTTTCTGTCCAAAGTCGCGAAGAGCCTGCCGCGCGCAGATGTCCGGGGGTTGGAGATTTTCCTTCTGAGAAGACCATTGATCCAGTAGAGCCACAGCAGTCATTTCCAGCGCCTGGGACGCTTGAAAGGCCAGCGCTTCAGCGTCTCGCAGGGCGGCGCTGCGCAGCCCCTCGAGTTTGCCCGTCGCATGTCGAAGACGAGCCTCGACTTCACGTATGTGCGTCGCGTTTTCAGGAGCAGGTCGTTTCCGGCTCAAGCGCGCGCGCAGCACGGCCACGATGGAATCCCGCAAGGCGCCAACCTTCCGACGGATGGACGCGGCCTTGAGTTCTTGTGCTTTGTCATAAAGGGGCTGGATTTCCTGCTCAAACCATCGATCCAGCAACTCTCGATGGGAATCCATCGCGCTGACCGGATGGACGGGAAGATCCACTCGGCATTCCACAGAGACATGCTCCGTGACGTAAGCTACCACGCGCTCCCGATCCGCCGGTGTGAGAACGTCGGCTTTGCTCAGCAGCAGGTTCACGGGCACGGCCGCATCCAGCAACGTTTGAATGGTCTGCAAATCGTCCGGGGTCAGGGTGGAGCCGGCATCAATCAGCACAACGCCCAGATCACAGCGCGGCAAGTAGGCCAGCGTCTCTGCCGCGCCGCTCGTCGCCAGCGAGCCCAGGCCCGGCGTGTCTACAAATGTCACTCCATCGCGCAGGCGAGGGGCCTGAAGGCGAACCAGAATGCGCGTCACATGTTTCGAGTTTCCCGGATTCTGCTGCTCGGTCGCGAACTCGGCAAGGCGATTCACCTCGCAGGTCAAAGGCGGTCGCTCGGAGAATCGAATGGTCAAGGTGGGCGGCTCTCCATAGACGATGCGCGTCGGGACTGCCGTGATGGGTGTCACGCCCACTGGGAGGACGCTGGTTTCCAGCATCGAGTTGAGCAGTGACGACTTGCCTGAACTGACGCGCCCAAAAATGGCAATCTCGAACGATTTGTCTTCCAAACGATCCAGGATCGAAGCAATCGTGGAGCGGAACTCGACCAAACCCCTTTCCGTGACCACGCGCTCGATTCGCTCCACGAGCTGGAGTTCGTCGCTCGTTTGCTCCAACCGATGGAGGCGAGCTTTCAGATCCTCCCCTTCGCTTTCGAGCAGGTAACGATCCAGACGGGAAACCAAACCTTCCAATTCACCGACGATACCGTTCAGGTCTACCGCAACGTCCTCCGGCAAATCGCCGTAGCCGCGCATATACCGTGGTTTCAGCTCCTCTACGGCAATATCCACGAAAGCGAGCGTGGCGTGAATCGCACGCCGAGCAGGAATCAACGACGGACCCTTCGGAATGTCCTGGCCCTCCAGCACGCGCACAAGTTGCGCGCGAATGCGAGCGAGGTAGTCTTCGACCGTCCTGCGTTGAGCAGGCGCAATATCGAGACGGTATTTTGGGAAGGCGGCCTTGGATGAGGAGGCGCTGAGAATGTGCTCCACGTCAGAGAGCAGCTTATCAATATGCTGGCAGGTGACGCTCAGCCGTCTTGCCTGATTTTCATTCAGTGTGCCCACAGCAGGCCTTCTCAGATCGACACGACATCCGGCTACCGCACCACCATCACAGGACAGTGCGCATAGCGCAAAACCTTTTCAGAAGTCGAGCCGACAATCATGCGACCGAACCGCGACATTCCACGGCGGCCCAGGATGATCAAGTCCACTTTGTCGGTTTCCGCGCGATGAACGATCTGTTCCACGGGATGTCCAACGATCACGTCCGTCTTAACATCCAGATCCAAGGCGGCCGCTCGCTCGCGGAATACCTTGAATTTCTCCTCGAAGTGTTCGCGCGCATCGTCGAGCATGGCCTCCAACTCAACGCTGGTGGGCGGCTCGGGTGGGCGCGCCACGGAAAGAATCAGAACCGTGGAATCGGTGTCCTGCGCCAAAGAATACGCGATCTCGACAGCCTTATCGGCCTGAGGCGAGCCGTCGTAACCGACCAGGATGCTCTGAAAGTGCGGGTGCCTTCTCCTTCGCTCCGCCATATGCTCCTCCTAGTCTGCGCTGTCGCCTTCGAGCTCAGTGGTTGCCATATCAGCCTTCACCATCATCGGAGACTTCTCCTTCTTGGGCAGCAGGTGCCTGGGCATGAAGAATGCGTTCGCAATCACCGTGGGAATGACAGCACTACCGATTACCGTCGCGACCAGATGCGAGTATTGCGCCTGATCAATCACGCCATGCGCGAGGCCGAACAGCGCCGAAATTGTCCCAAAGGTCAGGCCAGTGGACATCATGAGCGTGTAGTAGAGGCCCTCCTCGCCACGATACTTGAAGGCTCTTACGGTTGGCCATATGCCAGCCATCTTGGAAACCGTCTTGGCCAGGAACAACACCGCGAACACCAATGGCGCCGCCACTAGTGCAGGCACGGAAACAAACGACCCCGCGCGGATGAAATAGAATGGGGTCAACAGCCCGAATGTGAGCGTCCTCAGCCGCCGAATCAACGCGTGATCCTTGCCAACGGTTCCCGCCAGCACCATGCCGATGATGTAGGCAGGCAGAACCGCTTCGCTGCCGGACCAAGCCGCCAAGCCGCCCATCGCAAAAAGGAAGAACAGCAGGTACTTCGCCTCTAACTCCGAGACGCGGCCACCGTATTTCTTGAAAAACCTGGGCGTGAGAAAAGGCAGCGCCGAGAAAACAACAATGCTGACCACCACAAAGATCATCGTCTTCACGGTAAAGGGAGAGAAGATCAGGCCCAGCGCAATCACGGTTCCCAAGTCATTGATGAAGCACGCCGCGAGGATGGCTTTGCCAAACTCGGTCACATTGAAGCCGAGTTCCAGCATGACCGCATAGACCACGGCCACGGAAGTTGTCGAGAGCGCGACGCCGGCCAGCCAGCTCGACATCACCGACCACCCCAGGACGTAGTGCGCAACGGCCGTGCAGCCGATGAAGGGGCCAAAGAAGCCGATCAGCCCAACCACCGTAGCTTCCTTCCACTTGGTGCGGAAGATTGCGGGATCGAGTTCGGCCCCAGCAAGAAACGTCAGAACAATCGCTCCCGTTCCAGCTAGGAAGGTAATCCACTCCGTCTTTGCGCCCAAGCCGACCGGGCCGACGATGGCGCCGATGACCAACTGCGCCACCGTACCAACAACAATTTCCGTCAGCGCTGTTGAGATTTTCAGCCAGATGGCCAGCAGCGTGGCGACGAGCGCCAATCCGACCCACACGGCGGCAAGCACCCAGACGTTTTCCATCTGCTACCTCACGCCTGTTTCTGTGTGGGATCGTTGCCGGGAAATGACTCCGCGACAAGATCCTTGTCAGGAGTCATCATCTGCCCCGGCTAAAGGTGGGACAGCGGTTAAAGGCGAACTCCTTCGCCTATGCCCTCACCATACCATGATGCGCCGCAAAGTCAATCCGGTTGCCCTCGCTGGAAACCCTAACCGTCAGCCACCATCTCCCCTTCGTGCCACACTGTCTTTTGGGACATTTGTCGCCGAGCAGTTCGAGCCCGGTGTACTGCCCACACTGAAGCGTGCAACGCAGGAGATCTATTCCTTCCTGCTGCGCAAACACCTAATGCCGCGCTTCCGCGACCAGCGTCTCTGCGATATCACCCGCGCAGAGATTCAGCACTACCTGCTGGAGAAGCTGAAGAGCGGCTATGCCTGGGAGACGACCAATCACCTCCGTCACCTGCTGAGCAAAGTCTTGGGCACGGCGGTGAACTGGAACTTTCTCACCGAAAACCCTGTGCGAGGCGTCAAGATGCCCGAGCGCACGCTGAAGCGCCCGCATACATTCCTGACCACAGATGAAGTCAGGCGGCTCATTGCGGAGGCCGAGGAACCGGTGCGAACGATCATCCTGCTCGGAGCGCTGACGGGACTACGCATTGGAGAAATCCTGGCACTCCGCTGGGGACGCATCAACTTCATCACCACAACCTTGCGGGTAGAGGAAACCTGCTACAAAGGCCACTTCGGCACCCCCAAGACCCGCGCCAGCCGCAGGGAAGTGCCCCTTGCGCCGGTCGTGGTTCAGACGCTCCTGGCGCGCCGCTCGCGCAGCACGCGCCAGGCAGCGGATGATCTCGTGTTTTCAAACCAACAGGGAAGACCACTCGCGTCCGACAACCTGCGAAAGCGCGGCTTGCTCGTGGCGTGCAAACGTGCAGGGTTGAGACCGATCACTTGGCACACGATTCGGCACACGCACGGTACCCTGCTCCACGAACAGGGAACGCCCCTGAAGGTCGTGCAGGCCCAACTGGGCCACTCCCACATGGCGGTGACGCTTGAGGTGTATACGCAC
>CAZITU010000089.1:0-10822 GCA_964542245.1 uncultured Nitrospirales bacterium
TCGACCTCGACGAGGTCCTGCGGGACATCGTGGACATTGCCGTCCAGGTCACCAAGGCCGATTCCTGTCTCATTTACCTCCTGAGCCCGAGCCGGGATGAGCTTGTTCTCAGGGCCTCCAAGAACCCCCACCCGAGATTGATCGGCAGGATCCGGTTGAGTCTCGGGGAGGGGATCACCGGCTGGGTGGCCCAGCAAGGACGTCCCGTCGCCGTCGCCAGCAATGCCAGCGACGATCCTCGGTTCAAGTTCTTCCACAACCTGCCCGAAGATCGTCACCAGGCGTTCCTGTCCGTTCCGATCATCGCCAAGCACGATGTAATCGGGGTCATCAACGTCCAGCACAAGAACCCACACCACCATCGCTCCCATGAAGTCGCACTTATGACGACGATGGGGCGACAGGTGGGGGGCGCCATTGAAACGGCTCGCTTGCACGCCGAGATCACCACGAAGGCCCGCCAAGTTGAGACCCTCTCACGGGTGAGCGCGACGATCACCTCGGGGCGGTTGCTGGAGGAGATACTGCATCTCCTCGTGACCATGACGGCTGAGATGATGGGTTCGGCCACCTGCTCGATCATGCTCCTGGATTCCGAGCGCGACGAACTCCGCATTGCTGCGACCCAGAGCCTCAGCGAGATGTACCGAAGCAAGCCAAACTTAAAGGTCGGTCAGAGCATCAGCGGTCGGGCGCTCAAGGAGCGTCGGCCGATCGCGGTCTTGGACGTGACGCGGGACCCGGACTACATGTACCGGGACCTCGCGCGCAAGGAGGGGCTGTGCTCGCTGCTGTCGGTGCCGATGCTGGTCAAGGACAAGCCGATCGGAGTCATCAACAGCTACACGGCGCGCGAGCACGTGTTTACGGCCGAAGAGCGCAAGGTCCTCCAAGCGGTGGCAAATCAAGCGGCGATCGCGATTGAGAACACTAGCCTGGTGGAAAAGTCCTTCGAGATGCAGGAGGCCCTGGAGGTTCGGAAAATCGTGGAGCGCGCCAAGGGTTTGCTCATGCAGACCAAGCACATCTCTGAAGACGAGGCGTTCCGAGTCATGCAGCGCCAGAGCATGGATACCCGCCGGTCTATGCGCGACATCGCGGAAGCCATCTTGCTGGCCGGAGAACTCGATAAGCGGGTCGTTGAAAAGGCGCCGTTGAAAAAGACTTGACACGCAAGACCCCCCATGCTATAAGGCCGCCCGTAGCACGATGAAGTGCTGCGGTGACGACGGCGTCTTTCCCTGATAGAGTCCGGGGCGGAGTCGAGAAGTCCTTGATGTACCAGGGGCTCTAGACTCCTGGGCTCTATGTGGAAAGACGCCGTCTTGTGTTTTCGGACGATGCCGTCCTCAGGTCCGTGGTCCCGCGTGATCCCTGGCCGGAGGATGGTTTTTTTATGGCGAGTAGCGGATGCGGGTGTTGCGAATAGCGTTGGCCCAGATCAATACCACCGTCGGCGACCTCGACGGTAATGCCGCCCTTGTCCGTCGGGGCATCGAGGAGGCCCGCCTGGCCCATGCCGACCTGGTGGTTTTCCCTGAACTCACCCTCACGGGGTATCCGCCTGAGGATCTTCTTTTACGCCCGCAGTTTATAAAGGACAACCTCAATATTTTAAATGGAATTGTCAGAAAGATAAAGGGAATTGCTGCCATCATCGGCTTCGTGGATCGCCAAAGTGACATTTATAATGCTGCGGCTTTCGTGTGTGACGGGCGGGTTGTGGCGACTCACCACAAAGTCTATCTCCCGAATTACGGCGTTTTCGACGAGAACCGTTATTTTCAAGCCGGGGCGCGGTCGGCCACGGTCGTCCTCAACGGAATCACCATTGGGATCAATATCTGCGAAGACATTTGGTACCCCGAAGGCCCGACGCTGGCCCAAGCGTTGGTTGGTGGGGCCGAAGTCATCGTCAACATCAGCGCGTCTCCCTACCACCGGGGCAAACTCCGGTTTCGAGAGGAAATGCTGGCCACGCGCGCCATGGATAATCTTGTCGCGGTGGCTTACGTCAATCTGATCGGAGGCCAGGACGAACTGGTTTTCGACGGGAACAGCCTCGTGGTAGACGAGACCGGGCGGACGGTGGCGCGGGGAAGGGCGTTCGAAGAAGACCTCGTCATCGCGGATGTGGATGCGGACGCGGTCTTCCGGGCCCGCTTGCATGACACCCGCCGCCGGCTGGAACGTCGCGCTCTGGAGCGGCGGGGGGTATCCGTGGATCGGGTCGTCCTTTCATTGCGGTACCGTGACCACCGCCGCCATCCCTTGCATGGGGGGATGCCGGCCGCGCCTTCGCCGCTGGAGGAAGTGTATCGCGCCTTGGTGTTGGGTATCGGAGACTACGCGCGCAAAAACGGGTTCGAAAAGGTCGTCCTGGGACTGAGCGGAGGCATTGATTCGGCCCTGACCGCAGTCCTCGCCGTGGATGCGTTGGGGGCCCGCAATGTCGTCGGCGCCTTTATGCCCTCTCCCTATTCGTCCGATGAGAGCGGCGAGGATACGCGCGCCTTGGCCCGCAACCTCGGCATCCGGCTGATGAGCCTGCCGATCACGCCGATTTTCCAGTCCTACCGTGCGGCCCTGGCGGTTGCCTTTAAGGCGCGGCGTGCGGATGTGACCGAAGAAAACCTTCAGGCAAGGATTCGCGGGAATCTTTTGATGGCGCTCTCCAATAAGTTCGGCTGGCTCGTCCTGACCACCGGAAACAAAAGCGAGATGAGCGTCGGATATGCCACCCTCTACGGGGACATGGCCGGAGGGTTTGCAGCGATCAAAGACGTCCCCAAGACCCTGGTCTACGAAATCGCTCGGTGGCGGAACGGTCGCGGTGCGGACCCGGTGATCCCCAAGCGGATGTTTACCCGTCCGCCGACAGCGGAGTTGCGCCCGCATCAGACGGACCAGGACTCCCTGCCACCGTATGAGGTCCTCGATCCCATCATTCGAGGATATGTGGAGGAAGATCAAGGGCTGGCCGATTTGGTGGCCGCAGGATTCGACCGTCGGATGGCGGAGCGTGTCCTGGCAATGGTTGACCGGAGCGAATACAAGCGCCGTCAGTCACCGCCGGGGGTGAAAATCACGCACCGAGCGTTGGGCAAGGATCGGCGAATGCCGATCACGAACCGGTACCGTGGCTGGTAGGACCGACGGTGGCGACACAACGGCGTGCCACACAGACAGAGAAGTCGCCGCAGTAGGGATACGAGGCTCCAGAAATCATCAAGGACTACGGAGGCACAAGACTATGAAGACGATAATGCGCGGCGTGTTGGCGGTCATAATAGTTATCATGTGGGGCGGCGTCTTGGCCCACGCTACCCCTTCGACCACGTATTGGACCACGGCCACAACTGACGTCCAGCCGTTCAATGTTTGGCACATCGGGGTAGACAATTATTTCCGCCTGTACCAGACCGAGGAGGAGCGGCTCAACGTTCAGTCAGGCTCATTCTCCACTGATGTCGGACTCACGGTCGGTGTCCTGCCTTTCGAGAAGCTCAATCTTGAAGTCGGGGCAGATCTTCTGTTCCCCGGCCGTTTAGCCCACGCGAGTCTCCGCTCGATCGGCAGCGAGTTTCTGTTCAACGCCAAACTCGGAATCCCCGAAGGCGCGCTGGCAAGCTGGTCGCCGGCCTTCAATGTGGGCATCTTCAACATCGGGACGAAAAAGGAAGTCACCGACATGAATATCGTGGACATTCTGGTGGGGAAGACACTCGGCCCGTTCGGCCGGCTCCACGCCGGGTACTATTACGGCAACCCGGGGTCCGCGTTGATGCACGAAGGCGGCTGCAAGAACGGCACGTCAAATCCACTCTTTTCCTGCCCGGCCGGGGGTGATCCGAACGGTCCCCTTGGGGAGTTGGACAACGACGGCGCCCTGGTCGGCTACGACTACGGGTTCTGGAAGGTCAAGGATAAGGAAGGCAACGAATACAACAAGTGGGTGCTCGCGGGCGACTACGCCAGCGGGAAGAACTTCATCGGCGGGGGAGGGGTCGGGATCTATCATTACTTCACGAAGGACATCAGTCTTTTGACCGGTCCGGTTTGGTTCAACGACCACGTCATCAACGGGCAGTGGAAGTGGACCGTCCAACTGGATATCAACTTCTGATCGCCTGAGGAAGGAGTCTGGCCATGAAATTCATGCGACGACAGGGTGTGATGTGGACAGCAGTCTTGCTCCTCATTGCCATGCCCTGGGTTGTTGGAGGATTAGCCCTTGCCCAGCAGGCTCCTGAAACTCCTCCGGCGGCCGGTGCGCCTCCGGCGGCTCCGCCCGCTGGCGCGCCGCCTTCAGCTCCAGCAGCCACTCCGGCGCCACCGCCGAAAATAGACACAGGGGATACGGCATGGGTTCTTGTCTCGGCGGCATTAGTGCTGGCCATGACTGCCCCAGGGTTGGCCTTGTTCTATGGCGGCATGGTACGGGAGAAGCATGCTCTGGCGACCATCATGCAAAGCTTTATCATTTTGTGCCTGATCAGCGTGCAGTGGGTGCTGTGGGGCTACAGCCTGGCCTTTGGGCCGGACCATGGGCACATTATCGGAGGGCTGGAGTGGGCGGGACTCAATGACGTCGCGATGGACAAGCCAAATGCTGATTATGGGGCGACGGTTCCGCACCAAGCCTTTATGATCTTTCAACTGATGTTTGCAGTCATCACCCCAGCCCTGATCACGGGCGCCTTTGCCGACCGAATGAAATTCAGCAGCTTTTTAGTCTTCACGCTCCTATGGGCCACGTTTATTTATGACCCGCTCGCCCATTGGGTCTGGGCGGTGGGAGGGTGGCTGAGAAACCTGGGCGCGCTGGATTTCGCCGGCGGCACGGTTGTGCATATCAGCTCCGGGGTGTCTGGCCTGGCCTGTGCGATTATCCTCGGAAAGCGGGTGGGACACGGAAAGGAGAATATGGCCCCGCACAATCTTCCAATGACCGTCTTGGGTGCGTGCATGCTCTGGTTCGGATGGTTCGGGTTCAACGCCGGCAGTGCTGTAGCCTCCGGGGCCTTGGCGACCAGCGCGTTTGTGGTGACCAATACGGCAACAGCAACAGCCGCCTTGGCCTGGATGGTGGCCGAATGGATGTATCGAGGGAAGCCGACCGTGTTGGGGGCGGCCAGCGGGGCGGTGGCTGGGCTGGTGGCTATCACCCCGGCATCCGGGTTTGTCGGACCCCTATCCTCGATCGTCATCGGGGCAGGGGCGGGGGTCTTTTGTTACCTCGCAGTGATCTGGAAGTCTAAGCTTGGCTACGATGACGCCCTGGATGCGTTCGGCCTTCATGGTATTGGAGGAACCTGGGGCGCGTTGGCAACGGGCCTTTTTGCGTCCAAGGCCATCAATCCGGCTGGGGCCGATGGTCTCTTCTTTGGCAACCCCGGGCAACTCTTGATACAGGCTACGGCCGTGCTGGTCTCCTGGGTGTTTGCCTTCATTGGGACGATGATAATTCTCAAAATCGTGGATTGGACGATAGGATTGCGGGTGACTGAGGAGGAGGAACGGATCGGCCTGGATATAACCCAGCATGAGGAGCGGGCTTATTCGAGAGGCTGATGCGCTACAGAGGCGAGGGTATCTTCTGCCAGTGCAATGGGGCACTGACGACAAGGAGGTCGCTACCCATGCAGAAATGTCGAGTCCGCGATTCGGGCTTTGCCGTCTTGAGTATCGTCGTGGTCATGCTGATTGTGTTCGAGGCACCGTTTACCTTGGCCCAAGAAGCGCCGACCCCGCCCGCCCAGGTGGGGACAGCAGCGGGGACACTCCCGCTCAAGGTTGATTCCGGGGACACGGCCTGGGTCCTCACGGCGTCGGCCTTGGTCTTGGCTATGACGATGCCGGGCCTGGCCTTGTTTTATGGCGGGCTGGTTCGGAACAAGAATGTACTGGGCACCATCATGCACAGCTTTATAATCCTTTGCCTGGTGAGCCTGACCTGGGTGCTCTGGGGATACAGCCTGGCGTTTGGGCCTGACGTGGGAGGATTCATCGGCAGTCTCGAGTGGTCCGGCTTGAATGGGGTCGGCGGGGAACCCCATGCGACATACGGTCCGACCATTCCTCATCAGGTTTTTATGTTGTTTCAACTTATGTTTGCTGCCATCACCCCGGCGCTGATAACCGGCGCCTTTGCGGAGCGCATGCGGTTTAGCGCCCTGTTACTCTTCTCCGTTTTATGGGCTACATTCATCTACTGTCCGCTGGCTCATTGGATTTGGGGAGGGGGGTGGTTGGCAAAAATGGGCGCCTTGGATTTTGCCGGCGGGGCCGTCGTCCACATCAGCTCAGGGTGGGCCGCCTTGGCCTGTGCGCTCGTTTTAGGCAAACGGCAAGGGTATGGGACAACGTACATTGCGCCGCATAACCTTCCCATGACGTTGCTGGGGGCGGGGATACTCTGGTTCGGCTGGTTCGGATTCAATGCCGGCAGCGCGCTCGGCGCAAATGCCCTTGCGGCATCTGCGTTCCTGGCAACGAATACGGCGGCGGCGGCGGCGGCGATGAGCTGGATGGCGGCGGAATGGCTGCACAGGGGTAATCCCACTGTTCTGGGTGTCGCGAGCGGAGCCATTGCAGGCCTGGCAACGGTGACCCCCGCGGCCGGATTCGTGGGGCCGTTCGCGGCCATGCTGATCGGCCTTGTGGCCGGAGCCGCCTGCTATGGCGCAGTTGTGTGGAAGGGTCGGTTGGGCTATGATGACTCGCTGGATGTGGTCGGTATACACGGGGTCGGCGGATTCATAGGGATTCTGGCCACTGGTCTGTTTGCCTCCAAGGCGATCAACCCCGGTGGAGCGGACGGGCTATTCTTTGGCAACCCCGGCCAGTTTGGCACGCAGTTTCTCACTGCCGGAGTTTCACTGGTTTTTGCCGTTGTGGGGACGTTCATCATTTTAAAGGTCGTTGATGGAGTGGTGGGCTTGCGAATCACTGCCGAAGACGAGCAGCGCGGCCTGGATCTCAGCCAGCACGAAGAACGGGCCTATACGAAGGAGTGACCCGGCAGCACCTAGCGGGGAGCTCTGGGTGATGACATGCGGCGCATGAAAGGGAGGCGTGGACGCTATGAAGAAAATTGAGGCCATCATTAAACCCTTCAAGCTGGAAGAAGTAAAGGACGCGTTGACCGAACTCGGCGTCTATGGCATGACGGTTTCCGAGGTTCGTGGCTTCGGGCGCCAGAAGGGGCACAAGGAAGCTTACCGCGGAACCGAATACACGATCGAGTTTGTGCCTAAGACAAAGATCGAGGTAGTCGTGCCCGATACGCTCTCGGAAAAAGTCGTCGAAACGATCATTCGGACCGCCAAAACTGGCAGCATCGGCGACGGCAAGATTTTCGTGCAAAACTTGGAAGGGGTGGTTCGGATCCGGACCGGTGAGACCGGAGACCGCGCGCTGTAATGTCCATGCAGGATGTGCTGATCAGTCGTGGCACTGGGACCGACTGGCGGCGGGAAAGCCTTGAGGCCCGCCGGGCGGCAATTGCGGCTTCCCATGCGCGTGGAGCGACTGGTGTCGAAGTCGTGGCCGCCTTGACCGCCCTGGCGGATGAGATCCTCCTCGACCTGTATCAGGATGCGTGTGTAGAGGAGGCCCCCTCACCTTCCCTTCTCTCCGGTGGGGAGAGGGCAATGGAGAGGGGTCTCTGTCTCGTGGCGCTGGGTGGCTACGGACGGCGTGAGCTGGCGCCTTACTCCGATATTGATCTCATGTTTCTCTTTGCGCCCTCACAGGAAGCAAAGGCCCGGTCTGTCTCAACGGCGATCCTGCATGCGCTTTGGGATCTCGGATTTCAGGTCGGCCACAGCCTCAGGACAACGGCGGATTGCATGGCGATGGGTCGGACCGACCTCACCATTCGCACGGCCCTGATGGAGGCTCGCTTGTTGGCCGGCGATCAGAGACTCTTTGATGAATTCAAGCGGATGTACCGGGCACAGGTCGTCGGAAAGACCGCCAAGGAGTTTTTGGTGCGAAAACGGGAGGAGCGCCAACGAGAGTATGGCCGGTTTGGGGCGACCAACTTTCTGCTGGAGCCCAATCTGAAGAAAGGCCGTGGCGGGCTCCGGGACCTGCACCTGCTGAAGTGGACGGCGATGGCCCGCTATGGGACCGCTTCTTTCGATGACCTCGTTCGAGACAGGGTATTGTCCACCGGCGATGCCACGGCCCTTGGGGAGGCGCAGAATTTCCTCTGGCGCGTCCGCAACGAACTGCACTTTTATGCCGGGCGGGCGCAGGACATCTTGACGTTTGACGAGCAAATCCGCATCGCGGGCTTGTGGGGCTTCCGGGACACTCAGCATCTCTTGTCGGTCGAGCAATTCATGCAACAGTATTATCGTCATTCCACCCGCGTGGCGGACGTCACCAACCAGTTCGTCTCTCGGACCATGATCAGGTCGGTCTGGCAGCGGCTGGCCGTATGGCTTCCGGCCCGGCAGATCGAACGTTTTTTTGCCCTGACCAGGGACGCGATCACGGTGCCCGGAAATCTCCGGGAAGAGTTCCTCGCAGACGGGTCCCGAATTCTAAGGCTTTTTCAGCTTGCGCAACTGTATGGCCTAGCGGTCTCCGACGAGCTCATCCAAGAGCTCCCGGAACGTTTGGCCGCCGTCCCGGACTCGGCGTTCCTCTCCGAAGCGGCGAGCGGCAGCTTTCTGGCCATCCTCACGGGACCCGGCCATGTGGCTGACACCCTTACGGCGATGCATCGAGTCCGGTTGCTGGAGCGGTTGATTCCGGTGTTCGGTCCGGTCCGTGGGCTCATGCAGTTCAACGCGTATCACAAGTACACGGTGGACCATCATTCGCTCTTGGCGGTCGGGCAGGCCGAAGCAATCGGGGCCGGGAACAGCCTGCTGTCCCATGTCTACCGCGAGATCAAGCGTAAAGACCTCCTGCACTTGGCAGTCCTGCTCCATGACCTAGGGAAAGGACAGGCCGAGGACCATAGCCTCATCGGCGAGCGCATTGCCCGCGACACGGCCGCGCGCCTCAGACTGGGAGACCACGATTCCGAACTCCTGTCTTTTTTAGTGCGATTCCACCTTCTGATGGCGAATACGGCCTTTCGGCGGGACCCCTCTGATGAGAAGGTGGTGTTGAGATTCGCTCGGCAGGTCGGAACCCCAGAGGTCTTAAAGATGCTTTTCGTGCTGACGGCGGCCGATATCTCGGCGGTTGGGCCGGGCGTGCTCACGCCCTGGAAAGAGACCCTTTTGGGAGAACTCTACTTGAAGTCGCTCAACGAACTGGCTGGGGAGGAAGGGGTCGAGGCGGCTGATGCCCTTCGCCTGCGGAGGCAGGAGGTCCGGCAAGCGGTCATTCGCTTGGTGGGAAAGCGCCTTCCCCTGGAGTGGCTCGACCGGCAGCTTGAAACCTGGCCCGACCGTTCTCTTGTGGCGATGCCGGCGGAGCGGATCGCCACGCACCTCGAATGGGTGTCGCGGCTGTCCAGCACTCCGGTCCTCGTGGACTCGCAGCATGATGTCGCCCTTGGGGTCACTGAGTATACGGTGTACACGCGTGACGGGCTCACTCCAGGGATCTTTTCCAAGATCGCGGGGGTTTTGGCGGCCAAGGGGGCCCAGATTCTGGACGCGCAGATCGCCACCCTTGCCGATGGGATCGTGGTGGACGTCTTCCGCGTGCTGGACCCCGACTGCCCGGACACCCATCATCCTCGCCGGGTGAGGGATATCAGCGAGACGATCGTGGCGGTTCTGGAGGGTCGCCGTGAAGTGGAGGCGCTATTGCAGGAAGCCACTCGCTTCGGAGCGGGTCGTCAGGGCGTGCCGCTCCGGGAGCCGACGGTCGTTCAAGTGGACAACGAGACGTCAGACCAATATACGATCATCGACGTCTTTGCCGATGATCGGCAGGGCTTGCTGTACGCGATTACCCGAGCGATCTTCGATTTGGGCCTCTCGGTGCACGCGGCCCGGATTTCGACCAAGTTGGATCAGGTCGTGGATGTCTTCTATGTCACGGATCAGGCAGGCGCCAAGGTCAATGATCCGCAATGGTGCGAGGTAATGAGGGAAACGATCACCACGCGGATCGAAGAATACCTAGGCGGCGTTCAGACGACACGTCCGGTGGTGCATCGGGTTCTCATAACGCGGGGTTGAGGGGAGCCAATCTTATCCTAAGGAGGGCGGTATGACTGCGAAGGAAGTGCTTGAGTATGCGAAAAAGAATAAGGCCGTCATGGTTGATCTTAAATTCGTGGATTTCCCGGGCACCTGGCAACACTTTACGATCCCCATCGAAGAGTTGACCGACACCGTTTTTACGGAGGGGTCAGGCTTCGACGGGTCTTCCATTCGTGGGTGGCAGGCGATTGATAACAGCGACATGATGGTCGTTCCCGATCCCGCGACCGCGGTCATGGACCCGTTCACCACCGTCCGCACGTTGAGCATGGTCTGCAACGTCGTGGATCCGATCACCCGCGAGAATTACAGTCGAGACCCGCGGTATGTGGCGCAGAAGGCGGAGAAGTATCTCAAACAGACCAAGATCGGCGACGTTTCCTATTGGGGGCCGGAGGCCGAATTCTTCATTTTCGACAGCGCCCGCTACGATCAGAACAGCCACAGCGGCTACTACTTTATTGATTCCGACGAGGGTATTTGGAATTCAGGCAAGGAAGGGGCCAACCTCGGCAATAAACCTCGACATAAGGAAGGATATTTTCCGGTCCCGCCCATGGACACCCAACTGGATATCCGCAGTGAGATGGTCCTGGAAATGCAGAAGATGGGAATCATGATCGAGAAGCAGCACCATGAAG
>CAZITU010000090.1:0-10738 GCA_964542245.1 uncultured Nitrospirales bacterium
CGACGGAGATCAAGCGAGCCGACCTGCTGCAGATGTACTACTACCTGCGTCTCACCCGGACCCTGGAGGACCGGATCACGGCTCTGTACCGGCAAGGGCGAATCGTGGGTGGGGTCTATACCAGCAACGGGATGGAGGCGATCGCAGTCGGGTACGCCTCTGCGCTGGAGCGGGAGGACATCATCGCCCCGTTCCACCGGGACATGGGGGCGTTTCTGATCCGTGGGATCACGCCCGGCGAAGTGATCGCCCAGTACCTCGGCAAGCGCACGGGGCCGACCAGAGGAAAGGACGGCAACGTCCACATCGGTGACCTCAAGCGCGGGGTGATAGGGTTCGTCAGCCACTTGGCCGACAATCTGCCGGTCGCGACCGGCGTGGCATTGGCCTTCAAGATCCGCGGTGAGGCCCGCGTGGTCGTGACCAACACGGGTGATGGCGGGACCAGTCGGGGCGACTTCCACGAGGCAATGAACTTCGCGGCGGTCCGCAAGCTCCCGGTGGTGTTCTTCTGCAACAACAATCAATACGCCTACTCGACGCCGCTGAAGCTCCAAATGGCGATCCGCGACGTGGCCGACCGGGCCAAGGCGTACGGCATGCCCAGTGAGATCGTGGACGGCAACGACGTGGCGGCCGTGTATCTGGCCGCGCAGCGCGCCATCCGGAAGGCTCGGGCCGGCGAGGGGCCGACCTTCATCGAATGCAAGACGATGCGGATGCATGGCCACTCAGAGCACGACTCGGCCAAGTACGTTCCACGCGAGCTCCTGGAGGAATGGAAGAAAAAGGATCCGATCCTCAAGGCGGAGCGGATGCTCACACAACTCGGCTACGCCGACGAGGCTGCCTTCCGTGAGGTCGAGGAGCGGGTGAAGAAGGAGGTTGAAGCCGGCGTGGAGTTTGCCGAGCAGAGCCCCCTGCCGGAGGGGCCTGAGGCTCTTGAGGGAGTCTTCGCCACGGAGGAGGAGTTGAAACCATGACGACGACCACTGCTCCTACCAAAGCTCAACACGAAGTTACGTACCTCGAGGCGATCTCGGAAGCGCTGGACGAGGAGATGGCCCGTGACGAACGGGTCTTTCTCATGGGCGAGGACATCGGCCCGTACGGTGGCGCGTTCAGGATCACGGAAGGCTTCCAGAAGAAATACGGCGAGTGGCGGGTGCTGGACACCCCGCTGGCTGAGTCCGGGTTTGTGGGAGCGGCCATCGGGGCGGCCATGATGGGGATGCGGCCCGTCGTCGAGATGCAGTTCGCCGACTTTATCTCGTGTGCTTTCGATCAGATCACCGAGGTGGCGGCCAAGAACCACTACCGGTGGGGCGCGGCGGTCCCGATGGTCATCCGCGCGCCATACGGCGGCGGGGTGCACGGCGGGCCTTTCCACTCTGAGTGCCCGGAGGGCTGGTTCTTTCATTCGCCCGGCCTGAAACTCGTCGCCCCCTCGACGCCCTATGATGCCAAGGGCCTGCTGAAGGCGGCGATCCGGGATCCCAACCCGGTGATTTATTTCGAGCACAAGTTTCTCTACCGTCGGTTGAAGGCGGTTCTGCCGACCGAGGATTATCTCGTTCCGATCGGAAAGGCCGACGTGAAGCGTGTCGGAAACGGCATCTCCGTGATTACGTACGGCGCCATGGTCCACCTGGCGCTCGAGGCCGCCGACCTGCTCTCTAAGGAAGGGATTGATCTGGAAGTAGTGGATCTCCGCACCCTCATTCCACTGGATAAGGAGACGATCTTCAACTCCGTCCGCAAGACCAGCAAGGCGATTGTGCTGCACGAGGATAATAAAACCGGCGGCATCGGGGCTGAGATTTCAGCATTGCTGGCCGAGGAATGTTTTGATTGCCTGGATGGGCCGATCCTGCGCATTGCCCCGCCTGATACGCCGGTTCCGTTCAGTACGCCGATGGAGGAGTTCTTTCTCCCCAAGGTGAGCGATGTGGCGGCCGCAGCCCGTAAGCTGGCCGCCTACTAATTAAGGAAGGTCATGCCGACCGACATCATCATGCCCCAGCTCGGGGAGAGCATCGCCGAGGGGACGATCGTCAAGTGGCTGATCCCTCCCGGAGGCCGCGTTGAGAAGGACCAGTCCCTGTTGGAAGTGGAGACCGATAAGGTCGCTCTTGAAATCCCCTCGCCCGCAGCCGGGTACCTCACCGAGGTCCTGGTTCAGGAGGGCCAAACGGTGCCGGTCGGCACCGTGATCGCGCGGCTGGAAGAGGTGAAGCCAAGCGGTGTTGTGAACCGCGTCGCTGGCGTGATCTTGCGTCACATGGAGCCGACCGAAGGTGGCGCGGACCACTACTCTCCTGCCGTCAGGCAGTTGGCCAAAGAAAAGGGCGTTGACCTTGCCCGGATCACCGGAACCGGCGCCGGCGGGCGAGTGACGAAGAAGGACGTGCTGGATTTTCTCGCCAAGGGCGGCACCACCCCCACCCATCCCTCCTCCTTCGAGGGGGAGGGTGAGGGAGGGGGGGAGGAGATCCTACCCTTCACCCAGATGCGGAAGACCATCGCCGAGCGGATGGTCAAGAGCCGTCAAACCTCCGCGCATGTCGTCACCTTCTTTGAAGCTGACTTCTCCGAGGTCGCCAAGTTCCGCGAGGGGAAAGGGCTGACCTATCTCCCGTTCGTCATTAAGGCCGTCACTCGGGCGATGAAGGACGTGCCCGTCCTCAATTCCTCATGGGGCGAGCAGGGGATCGTCATCAAGAAAGACGTCCACATGGGCATCGCGGTGGCCTTGGAGGAAGGCCTGCTGGTGCCGGTCGTGCAGAACGCCCACCAGAAAAGCCTGACGCAACTGGCGCAGGAAATCACCGATGTGGCTGAGCGCGCGCGGACCAAACGGCTGAACCCGGAGGAGGTCCAAGGGGGCACGTTTACCATCACGAATCACGGAGGGACGGGAAGCCTTTTCAGCACCCCCATCATCAACCAGCCCCAGATCGCCATCCTGGGCGTCGGGGCAGTGCAGAAGCGGGTCGTCGTCATCAACGACGCCATCGCCATCCGGCCGATGTGCTACCTGAGCCTCTCGTTCGATCACCGCGTCATTGATGGAGCGACGGCCGATCGGTTCATGAGCAAGGTGAAGGCCTATCTGGAACAAAGCCATTGGGAGAAATTCCTGTGAAGGGGAAACAGAACGCGGTCATCGTCAGCGCTGTGCGGACACCGCTGGGGAGCTTCAACGGCGTCTTCAGTCCGGTTCCGGCCACGAAGCTGGGGAGTCTGGCGATCGCCGAGGCATTGAAGCGCATTCGCCTTCCCGGGGATCGGGTGGACGAAGTCTACATGGGCTGCGTGCTCTCGGCGGGCCTCGGACAAGCGCCGGCTCGCCAGGCTGCGCTCGGAGCCGGCATCCCGAACTCGGTGGGAGCGACGACGGTCAACAAGGTCTGCGGCTCGAGCCTCAAGACCGTGATCATGGCGGCGCAGGCCGTCGGGATGGGCGAGGCCCGGATCATCGTGGCGGGCGGCATGGAGAACATGACCCGCGCGCCGTACCTTTTGGAGCGGGCGCGTCAGGGGTATCGCCTGGGCCACGGGGAACTGACCGACAGTCTCGTCAAGGACGGCCTGTGGGATGTGTACAACAACTTCCACATGGGCAATGCCGGCGAGTTGTGCGCGGCCAAGTACGGGCTGACGCGGGCCGAACTCGACGACTTTGCCTTGGAGAGTTACCGACGGGCGCGGGCGGCGATTGCATCCGGAGGCTTCAAACGCGAGATCGTCCCGGTCGAGGTGTCTCAGAAGAAAAGCTCGCCGATGGTGGTCGCCGACGACGAGGAGCCGAGCAGGGTGGATCTCAGCAAGCTCCGGTCGCTGAAGCCGGTGTTCCAGGAGGACGGAGTCCTGACCGTGGGCAACTCGCCGTCCTGCAATGACGGGGCGGCGGCGTTGGTGGTGATGGCGGAGGACGAAGCCGTGAGCCTGGGACTTAAGCCGCTGGCCCGGATCGTCGGCTATGCCGGGGCGGCCCTTGCGCCGGAGTGGTTCACGATTGCGCCGGTGGAGGCGATCAAGCGGGTCCTGAAGCGCACGGGCCTGTCGCTTGCCCATATTGACCTGTTCGAGATCAACGAGGCCTTCTCGGCTGTGTCTGTGGCGGTCAACCGCGAATTGGGGCTCGACCCTGCGAAGGTCAACGTCAAAGGGGGGGCGGTCGCCATGGGCCATCCGATCGGCGCGACAGGGGCGCGCATCCTCACCACGTTGCTCTATGCCATGGAGGCGCGGGGCTGTCGCAGAGGGATTGCCGGTCTCTGCATCGGAGGCGGCGAGGCCTTGGCCATGGTCGTGGAAAGAATATAGGGCGTCCTTCGACAGGCTCAGGATGACCGGAAGGGGAAACCCCGTTCGTGCTGAGCGTGTCGAAGCACGTGGTTGATAGCCATGAAGATTGACGACGTCAAGCGTATCGGGATCGTCGGTGCGGGCCAGATGGGCTGCGGGATCGCCCTTGTGGCGGCGACGAACGGATGGGAGATCCTGCTCTTCGACATCCAAGAGGCGGCGCTTCAGGCCGCGACGAAGAAGATCCGCGAGGGACTGTCGCGGGCTGTGGAGAGAGGAGCCTTGAAGGCCGACCAGGTGGATGCCGCACTGGCTCGTCTCCGCTTGACCGGCCGCCTCGAGGACATCGCCGAAGCTCAGCTCATCATCGAGGCGGCGCCCGAAGATCCTGTCCTGAAAACAAAACTCTTTCGGCATATGGGCTTGCTCTGCACGCCGGAGACGATCCTGGCCAGCAACACCTCCTCCATTTCAATCACGAAATTGGGCGCGTCGTCCGGACGGCCGGATCGAGTGGTCGGGATTCACTTCATGAACCCGGTGCCGGTCATGCGGCTGGTCGAGATCGTCCGTGGCCTGGAGACCTCCGACGACACGCTGGCGCTCGCGCTGGACCTCGCCAAGCGCCTCGGCAAAACCCCGGTTGTGTGCAAAGACGCCCCGGGGTTCATCGTGAACCGTATCCTGATCCCCATGATCAATGAGGCCGTCTTCGCGTTGCAGGACGGAGTGGGGACGCCGGAAGCGATTGATCTCGCGATGACCGCGGGCGCCAACCACCCGGCAGGTCCGCTGGCCCTGGCCGACCGCATCGGGCTTGATACCGTCCTCGCGATCTGTGAGGTCCTCAACCAGGACCTGGGCGATCCCAAGTTCCGTCCTTGTCCGCTCTTACGCAAGTACGTGGAGGCCGGCTGGCTGGGTCGAAAGACCGGCCGCGGGTTCTATACCTATCCTTTCTGACGGGAGTCGAAATGATGCATGAGCGCCGCGAGCGATTCACCTCGTTATCCGGCCTGCCCGTTGCGCGCGTCTATTCTGCGGACGATCTGAAAGCCTGGAGGCCCGACACCGACCTCGGAGCGCCCGGCGAGTTTCCCTATACCCGCGGGGTCTACCCCACCATGTACCGGGGCCGGCTCTGGACGATGCGCCAGTTCGCCGGGTTCGGCACGGCCGCCGACACGAACGCCCGTTTCAAGTACCTGCTGGCCCATGGTCAGACCGGCCTCAGCGTCGCGTGCGACATGCCGACGCTGATGGGGCTGGACTCGGACGACCCCCGCGCGCGCGGTGAGGTGGGCTACTGCGGCGTGGCGATCTCATCCTTGGAGGACATGGAACGGCTCTTCGACGGCATCCCGCTCGATCAGGTCACCACCTCGATGACGATCAATGGTCCGGCGGCCGTCCTCTTCGCCATGTATCTGGCGGTCGCCGAGCGGAGGGGGATTCCAAGCGAGAAGCTCGGCGGGACGCTCCAAAACGACATCCTCAAGGAATACATCGCCCAGAAAGAGTGGTTGTTCCCCCCGGAGCCGCACCTCCGGCTGATCGTGGACACCGTCGGGTACTGCGCCAAGTATGTGCCGAAGTGGCACCCCGTCAGCATCAGCGGCTATCACATCCGCGAGGCCGGCTCGACCGCGGTGCAGGAGCTCGCCTTCACGTTGTATGACGGGCTGACCTACGTCGAGGCGGCGGTGAAGGCGGGTTTGCCGGTGGACGCCTTCGCGCCCCAACTCTCGTTCTTTTTCAACGTGCATAACGACTTCTTCGAGGAGATCGCCAAGTTCCGCGCGGCTCGGCGGTTGTGGGCGTGCGAGATGGAGCGCCGGTACCATCCGTCCGACCCGCGCTCGCTCCAGCTCCGGTGCCATGCCCAGACGGCCGGCTGCTCGCTCACGGCGCAGCAGCCGATGAACAACGTGGTCCGCACGACGCTTCAGGCTCTTGCGGCGGTCCTGGGCGGTACGCAGTCGCTGCACACGAACTCGATGGACGAAACATTGGCCCTGCCGACCGAAGAAGCCGTCAAGCTGGCGCTGCGGACCCAGCAGATCATCGCTCACGAGAGCGAGGTGACGAACACGGTGGACCCGCTCGGCGGCTCTTACTGCATTGAATCGCTGACGAACCGGCTGGAGGAGGGCGCGCGCGAATACTTCCGGAGGCTCGATGAGAAGGGCGGGATGGTGAAGGCCATCGAAGCCGGCTTCCCGCAGCGTGAAATCCTGGAGGCCTCGCTTCGTTACCAGCGTGAGGTGGAGCGGAAGGAGCGGGCCATCGTCGGGGTCAACGAGTATGTCGAGGAGGAGCGCTGCTCTGTCCCGATCCTCAAGATCGGGCCTGAGGTGGAAAAATCCCAAGTTGATCGCCTGTCCTCCCTCCGGTACCGGCGCGATCCCTTTATCGTGGCCGGCACACTGGAGACACTGCAGGAAGCCGCCGCGGTGGATGAGAACCTGATGCCCTACCTGATCGCCGCCGTGAAGGCCGATGCGACCTTGGGCGAGATCTGCGCCTCGCTGAAGGAAGTCTTCGGCACGTACAAGGAGCCCGTGGTGCTTTAGTGACTAGACGAACTGCCATGATGGTGTGTCCAATGACACGGAAGGAGCGCTTATGGAGTGGTCTGAAATTCGCCGGATGCAGCCGGATGCGTGGGTGTTGGTGGAAGCGCTCCAGGTACACTTGGAGGACAAGTTCTGGGTCCTCGACGACATGGCGCTCATCAAGGTGTTTCCCAGTGCCGAGGATGCCTGGAGTGAATACAAGGCCCTCCACAAGGCCAAGCCCGACCGTGAATTCTGGGTGCTCAGCACGAGTTGGGCTGAACCTAAGATCGAAGCCTGGGTTTGGCTGGGAGTTCGTCCATTGGCATGAATATCGAAGTTCACTCTGGGCTGCCTTTTGTGACGGTCACTCTGATCAATGGAGGGCACACCATAGTAATACCCGACATAGTTTTAGACACAGGTTCCGCAAGCAGTCTGTTTCCGGATGAGGATCTGGCGCAGATCGGTATTCGCATTGCTCAAGACGAGCCGACTCGTGGATTTCGGGGTATTGAAGGCAGCGAACAAATCTGGATACGTCGAGTGGACTACGTTGCGGTGGCCTCCATTGCGGTCAGGAATCTGGAGGTCGGTGTTGGGCCGGTGAACTATGGATTCGGCATACGGGGCATACTCGGCTTGGATTTTTTACTTGAAGCGGGAGCCGTGATTGATCTTGCGAGGTTGGAACTTCGGCGCGGTGGTGCTGTGATATGAAGCTCGGCGCGTTTGACATCCATCCCGTCACCGACGGCCGCTTCCGGCTGGATGGCGGCGCGATGTTCGGGGTCGTGCCGAAGGTGCTGTGGGAGAGGTGCTGCCCGGCCGACGAGCGGAACCGCATCCAGATGGGGTTGAACTGCTTGTTGATCCGGGCGCGCGGCAAGAACATCCTGGTGGATACCGGCCTCGGCGGTAAGGAAGACGCCAAGACCCACGACATGTTTGCCGTGGACCGCACACCGCCGCTCCATGAGTCGCTGAAGGAGCAGGGAGTGACGGCCGAGAACGTTCACATGGTGATCAACACGCACCTGCACTTCGACCACGCCGGCGGGAATACCGTTCGGGACGAGGAAGGCCATGTGGTCTCCACCTTTCCCAAGGCCAAATATTTCGTCCAGCGCGGCGAATACGAGGATGCGGTGCGGGTCAACGAGCGGACGAGAGCCAGCTACCGGAAGGAGAATTTCACGCCGATCGCGCACGTCAACCAGTGGGAGTTCCTGGACGGCGACACAGAGCTGCTTGCGGGCATCTCGGTCGTCGTGACCCAAGGCCATACCAGGCATCACCAGGCGGTGAAGATCGAATCGGAAGGGAAAGTGGCTCTCTACCTCGGCGACCTGATTCCGACGGTCTCGCATCTGCCGCTGCCCTACATCATGGGTTACGACCTGTATCCCTTGCAGACGCTGGAAGCGAAGCGGTGGATCCTGGATCGCGCCTTCGAGGAACACTGGCTGCTGATCTTCGAGCATGATCCGAAGATCCAGATGGGGTACGTCAAGAAGGACAGCGAAGGTAAGTATTACCTGGAAGAGGTGAAGGCGTGACGGCAGCCACAAAACCGATTCGGGTGCTGGTGGGCAAGGTCGGGCTGGACGGGCATGATCGGGGCATCAAGCTGGTCGCGCGGGCGCTCCGCGATGCCGGCATGGAGGTCATCTACACCGGCTTGCATCAGACGCCCGAGCAGGTGGTGAGCACGGCGATCCAGGAGGATGTGAACGCGATCGGGCTGAGCCTGCTCTCCGGCGCGCACAATACCCTGCTCCCTCGCGTGCTGGAACTGCTCAAGGAAAAAGGGGCTGAGGACATCGTTGTCTTCGGCGGCGGGATCATCCCCGATGATGACATCCCACGCCTCAAGGCGGCCGGCGTCCGGGCGCTGTTCCGACCGGGTTCAGCGATGAGCGAGATCGTGGACTTTATCAAAGGGCTTCCTTCGACAGGCTCCTGACCATGAGACCCGTGTACATGATCAGCGGGGGGATCACCAAGTTCGCCAAGGCGCACCCGGACAAGGACTTTCGCCTGATGGTGAAGGAGGCGTATGACTACGCGTTGAAGGACGTGCCCCGGTTTTTCAAGGACATGATTGACGGGGCGGTCGGGTCCTATTTCTCCGACCACTTCGCCCGGCAATTGAAAGCGGCCAGCATGGTGCAGGACTATCTCGGATTGTGCCCCAAGCCATCCAAGCGGGTCGAAGGCGGCGGGGCCACCGGAGGGCTCTGCTTTCAGTCCGCCTGGGAAGCCGTCGCCTCCGGCCGGATGAACTGCTGCGTGGCCTTCGGCTTCGAGACGATGTCGCGGGTCAACACGTGGAAAGGGAATGAGTTCATCGCGCTGGCCTCCGACACCAACTTCGATTTCCCGGTGGGCGGGTTCTACACCGGCTACTACGCGATGATGGTCCAGCGCCACATGCACGAGTTCGGGACCACCGTCGAGCAGATGGCGATGGTATCGGTCAAGAACCACGCCAACGCCCTGTACAACCCGTACGCGCAGAAGGCCAAGAAGCTTACGATCAAGCAGGTGCGGGAATCGCCGATGGTGGCCACCCCGCTGACGATGGAGGACATCTGCACGATGTCGGACGGCGCCGCGGTCTGCCTGCTGGCCTCCGAGGAGGTCGCCGCGAAGGTCTGTGACCGCCCTGTAAAGATCACAGGCGTGGGCTCCGGGTCGGATGCCATGCGCATGGCCGACCGCCCGCACGGCAAGGTCGTCCTCTTGCCGCACGAACGGGCATCCGACTACACGCACCTCAAGTATCCGGGCGTGCATTCGTTCCGGGGAGGCCGCATGGCGGCAAAGCTCGCATACGAGATGGCCGGCCTCCGGAATCCGAAAGAGGAACTGAGCTTCGTCGAGCTGCACGACGCCTACACATCGTCTGAGATCCAGACCTATGAAGATTTGGGCCTCTGCAAGTACGGGGAAGGCGGGCGGTTCGTGGAGAGCGGCATTCCCTTCATGCGAGGGATTGACTACGGCCTTGAACTGCCCACACAGGGCCTTCTGCCGGTCAATCCGTCCGGCGGGCTCCTGGCCTGCGGGCATCCGGTCGGGGCCACCGGCCTGATGCAGGCTGTCTTCGCCTTCTGGCAGTTGCAAGGGACCATCGGCAAGCACCTCGGGAACGATAAGCTCCAGATTGGGAACGCCAAGCGGGGACTCATTCATAGCCATGCCGGTACGGGGACCTACATCACGGTGTCGATTCTGGAAGCGGTGTGAGGGACGTGCTTCGACAAGCTCAGCACGAACGGAATGAGGCGGTCTTTAAAGCCGGTCACCCTGAGGTTCTCGAAGGGTGGCCAGGGCTGGAATGAAGATGGATCCGTTGATAATCCACGACCACTACGAAATTGATTACCGCCACAGCTACGCCCAGGATTCGCCGTTCTTTGTCGGACTGAGCAAGGGCAAGCTGCTGGGCTCGCGCTGCTCGGGGTGCGGGTACTCCTATGCCACCCCGCGATCACACTGCATGGAATGCGGCGCGTCTACGGTGTGGCAAGAGTTGCCTTTGGTGGGGCGGGTCCACACCTTTACCACCTGCTATTACGGAGGTGAGGCCTTTCTCAAGGAGACCCCCTTCACGCTGATCCTGGTAGAGCTCGATGGAGCCAATACCCTGTTTCTCTCTCGTCTCAAGGGCATCCACACCCCCACCCATCCCTCCCCCCTCGAGGGGGAGGGTGAGGGAGGGGGGGCAGTGCGAATTGGAATGCCGGTGGTTGCCTGCTTCGCCAAGACGCCGTCCTTCAAGGTAACCGATGTTTGGTTCGAGCCACGAAAAGGGGACAGTCCCACTCTTGTCCAAAACAGCTTCCGAAAAAACCTCCGTCTTGGAG
>CAZITU010000091.1:0-10712 GCA_964542245.1 uncultured Nitrospirales bacterium
ATGCCCTGGCGGTGGTGGGGGCGCTGTTCGGGCTGGAGCTGCCGGAGGTGACGGACCGGCGGGACTTCGACCGGGGTTTTCCGCAGGCGTTCTTCGACAGGATAGTGACGCAGGAGACGCGGCGCGCCCTGGCCGTGGTGGAGGACCCGGAGCGGATCGTGCCCTGGGTGGACTCCGGGCGCAAGCCGCACGACGGGGACCCGGTGAGCGCGGGGGACCTGCGGCGTCTGCTGGTGGCCGCTCAGGAGGCCGGGCTGAAGAGGTTCCTCTACCACCACCACGAGAACCTGACGGCGGGGGAGTGGGCGGTGATGTCGGAGCTGTGCGGCGCGGCGTGGGGGCCGCTGAAGAGCGATTACGTCCCGCCGGACAGGCCGGTGCTGTGAATCGAGAGGGATCCCGTGTTTGAACGAATCTTGAAACGCATGCGGGAGAAGATTCGCTCGCGCCAATACATCATGACACGCCATGCAAGAAAAGAGATGAATGACGAGGAATTGACTATTTACGATGTCGAACGAGGTATTCTTACTGGTAGAATTCTGGAGCGTCAGAAAGATCGAGAGACTGCTGAATGGAAATACCGGGTCAGAGGAGAGACCGTTGGAAGCGGCGAAGTCGAAACCATTGCGAAGCTGAGCCCGACCGGTAAGCTGGTCATTATAACGGTATATGTGCCGTAAGAAAGGAGGAAGATCGTATGGTATGCGACATTTGTGGAAAAAAGGGGGCATACATTCGTAAAGTTACCGAAACCTATGGCAAAGGCAAAAATCTGTTGGTCGTGGAGAATATCCCTATGGTGAGTTGCCTGCACTGCGGGGAGAGTTACTTTACAGCAGAAACACTCCATGAGATTGAGCGCATCAAACTCCATCGCAAGAGTTTTGCAGTTGAGCGCTCTGTAGAAGTCGCCAGTTTTGCATCGCGTTAAGAACCTCGTTAAGTATTCCTAAAATGTATGAAAAACAAGGGCAACTCTTACCCTGGATTGCGTCTTGGTTTCGGGTCTTCAAGTATGACTGGCTGCTTTACCAGGATGTGCAGGGGTTTCATCACCTTGAAGAGTTGATCGGCCAGTTTGTGGAGTATTACAACCATCAGCGCCATCACGAGGCCTTTGGATATGTCACGCTCTATCATAGGCATACGGGTCAGGATCAGCAAATCCTTGAGACCAGAAGGAAGTGAAGGGAGGAGGCTCGACGGCGACGCCTGATTATCCATCGTCAGCAGGCATCCCTGGTTACTCCCCAGGCTGCCTGAAAACTTGACTCCACCTCCGGCATTTACCACTGGACATCTCAGAAATATTGCAGTCTGGAATGACCTGCCCGCTGACGGTGCGACGCCAACAGATGATGACATCATCAAAAAGTTCTACGCATAGGATTCCAGCAAGGGGCGCCTTTCTCAAGATCGTCTCTTCTCAGCTCTTCGCTGGATGCGAAAGAAGGATCTCGTTCCGACAGGAACAGGGAAGAGAACCAAATCGAGTTGATGGACGACGCCCAGGCAAGGTGTTCTGCACCACCGTAGTTCAATCCACGTTGGGCTAATCCAGGAAAGTGTAGAGAATCGAACCATGAGCATCCTTGTCCCCGGCGCCCGCCAACTCTCCACACACCACATCACGATCCGCGTCCCGTGGCACGATTCCGGCTGGACGGGGGCGGTTTGCGAACGCCCGCTGGAGAACACGAGTTGCCTCATTCTCCCTCGTATTGGCGGAGGCAAGCGCGACGAGGTCGAGATGCGCTGCGCTGGGAAACGGCTCGATGGGTTGCAGGCCGAAGACAGGCCCCCGTGCATTGGGGAGCGGGTGTCGTTCATGGCCCCGTTCGAACTGCGGCGCACGATGACCCACCCCTACGCGGAGAACTTCCCGGAGACGCACGGGCACTTCGCCCCCACGCGCCTCGTGCAGTCACCGTACTCAGCAGCCTGCGTACCGTACCGGTGGCTGCTGAAGGAGAAGGTCGAGGGGAACCCGCGGGACGGCGAGATCGGAATCGCGGAGCGGCTGAAGCTTGGCTGGGTACCGGACCGGGAGCCGGACATCCGAAACAGGATCGGCAAAGAGGTGGACACAGACTGGGTACAGGAGCGCGACAATCAGCTCGCGCTTCTAGACACCTTCTTTGGGGCGCTGCGCCCGGACGAGTCGCTCTGCTTTTTCTACGCTAAGCGCACGCCGCTCTCGGAGCAGTCGCGGCGCGTGATCATCGGTGTAGGACGGGTGCTCTCGGTGGGCGAAGCAACGGAATATGCCTACAAGGTGAAGAATCCGACGCTCCGTTGCGTTCTCTGGGAGCGGAACGTCGGTCACTCCATCCGTCCGGGCTTCACTGACGGGTTTCTGTTTCCGTACCGGGAGGCGCTCGAGTTGGCGGAACGGGAGGACATCGACCCGGAACAGTTCGTGGCTTTTGCCCCGGACGAGTGCTTCGATGCTTACTCCTACTGCTCGGAGCTTCTGGCTCACGATGGTGCCGTGGCTTCGCTCGTGGCCTGTGCGGGGGCGCTGCACCGCATCCGTGGGCGCATCGAGGGACCCTGGGACCAGGTGCTCGCGTGGATCAACGCCCAGCTCAACCACCTCTGGAGGGCGAGGGGCGCGTTTCCGGGCCTGGGCTCGGCGCTTTCGGCCTTTGGTTACGAGTGGGGCTTTCAGCACGGAAGTCTTCTCGCCTACGAGATCGAGCTACTGCGCGAGCGCAATGAAGGCGGAAACCCGTGGGTGCTGGTGGACGCGGTGATGGAGAAGCCGGCGAGACTCAGCGATCCCCTCGCGAAGCTGCTCTCCGCCGGGCTGCGGAAGGGCTGGAAACGGCTCGCAGTCGAGCGACGTGCGCTGCTGGAACTCCTGAGCCGCTGTGCTGTCTCTGAGAATCAGGCGCTACGTATCTACGACCCGACAGAGCGCGCCGACGCGGGTATCGAGGCGACCGATGGCGCAATCCTTTCCAACCCCTACATTCTCTTCGAGGATGATCGGCACGCAGCCGACCCGATCGTGTTCGGGACCGTGGATCGTGGACTATTCCCAGACGAGTCGATACGCCGGGAGTTTCCGATACCCAAGCCAAGCTGTGTCGAGGATCCGGCCGATCCGCGGCGCGTCCGCGCTCTGGTCGTGGACCTCCTGGAAGAGGCCGCGCAGGAGGGACACACGCTATTGCCCCGGAGCTGGGTCATTCGGCGGGCTCGGGAGCGGGCTCTCCAGCCCCCGTGCCCACTTGGCGAGAATGTGCTCGATACCATGGAGGAGGGCTTCGCGCCTGTCATTGAACGTGCTGTCACGCGGGCAGGGGAGCCAGCCTACCAGGTCGACCGATTGGCGGAGTGCCGGGCGATTATCCGCCGTGAGATTCTGGGACGCAAGAAGGGAAAGCCACATACCGTCGACTGTGACTGGCGCGGGCTTGTGGACCGGGGCCTCAATGAGCCCATGCCGAAAGTCGAGGCGGAGCGCGAACTTGAGGAGCGCGCGCGGGCGGAGAAGGCCGCTGCGCTCGTGCAACTTTTCCGCGCTCGTCTCTCCGTCCTGATCGGACCGGCAGGGACCGGGAAGACCACACTCCTTCGTATGCTCTGCGCCCTTGATGAGGTCGCGGCGAAGGGCCTCCTGCTCCTCGCGCCTACCGGCAAGGCACGCGTCCGGCTGGAAGAACAGACCAGATTACGCGGTTCAGGTTTCACACTCGCCCAGTTCCTAAACCGCCACCATCGCTACGACGGTGACACCGGAGCCTATTTCCCGAACCGCAAGGCGCCCCGGTGCGGCGACTACCATACCGTGATCGTCGACGAGTGCTCAATGCTGACCGAGGAGCAGCTCGCGGCGTTGATCGACTCTCTCACGAACGTAGAGCGACTGGTGCTTGTTGGCGATCCGCGTCAGCTTCCGCCTATCGGTGCGGGACGTCCCTTCGTGGACATTGTGAACGAACTGGTTCCTGCGGACGTCGAGACCCTTTTCCCGCGCTGCGGACCCGGGTATGCCGAGCTTACCATCCCACGTCGGCAACAGGGCGAGTCGCGCGTGGATGTGCTTCTGGCCTCACACTTCAGCGGGCGACCGCTCGATCCCGGGGCCGACATCGTGTGGGACGTGCTCGCATCCGGAGAAAGCGACCGGTTGCGTCTCGTCCGGTGGGATCACCCCCAAGAGCTACACGAGAAGATCGTTGAAGAGCTGGTACGGGCCCTGAAGCTTGCTGGGCCGGACGACGAGTTGGGCTTCGAGGAGTCGCTGGGAGGCGCGCGGCACGGCGATATTCCCTGGGCTTTCTTCTGGAGCAGGTTCGGCGACAACCCAGGGGCCGCATCCAGGGCCGAGGCGTGGCAGGTCCTGTCACCCGTCCGAGCTGGCCTCGTTGGCGTCGACGCCTTGAATCGCATGCTCCAGGAACGCTTCCGCCGGCAGGTGCGGGAGCTCGCCGAGACGGAAGGTTGGGGACGCAAGGTGCCTCGGCCGGTTGGTCCCCAAGCGCTCCTCTACGGCGACAAGGTGATCAACATTATCAATAAGCGCCGCCGTGACGTCTGGCCGAAGCCTGATGGTGAGGCTTATCTGGCGAACGGAGACATCGGCATCATCGTTGGCCAGTACAAGACACAAAGGTTCAAGGGACTCCCATGGAAGCTAGAGGTTGAGTTTGCGGGACAACTTGGCGCCAAGTACGGCTTCAGCAAAGGCGAGTTCGGCGACGATGGCGACAACCCCTTAGAGCTCGCCTACTGTCTCACTGCACACAAGACACAGGGAAGCGAGTTCGGCCTGACCTTCGTCGTACTCACTAACCCCTGCTGGCTGCTTTCACGCGAGCTTTTGTATACGGCACTCACACGCCATCAGGAGCGATTGGTCATCCTGCATCAGGGGCCGCTTGCCGAGTATCGCCGCTACTCAGGCGACGAGTACTCGGAGATCGCACGGCGCGTAACGAACCTATTTTCCGAGCCTCAGCCGCGCGCGATCACGGTCAGAGCACAGCAGCGATTCCTGGAGGAGAGCCTGATCCACCGAACCGAGCGGGGCGATCTCGTACGGTCAAAGTCTGAACTCGTCATAGCCGACAAGCTCTTCGCGCGGGGCATCGACTACGCCTACGAGCAACCCCTCGTGTTACCGGACGGACGCGTTCGCTACCCGGACTTCACAATCACCGATCACGCCCGTGGCGTCACGTTCTATTGGGAGCATCTCGGTCTGCTGGATGATCCTGGGTACCGCGCCCGGTGGGAGAAGAAGCGGTCGGAGTACGTGGCAGCGAGCATTCTCAGGTGGCAGGACGGCGGCGGAGACGCTGGGACGCTAATCGAAACTCGTGATGATCCGGGTGGCGCCCTCGACGCGGAGAGAATCGCCCAACTTATTGAAGGGGTATTGAGTTGATTTGCGGAAGTAGAAGTCTAATAAGCCGATAAACTAACAATCACCAGCGGCGCCCGTAGCTTATCAAGGAGACAAAGTGCCTGAGCCGCAATTCCAGGTAGGCAACCAGATTCGCGTCGTAAGTGCCCGGCAGCGCGTCGGTGCGATCACGGGCGAACCCACGCGACGCCAGGGGCAGTTCTGGTATCCAGTCTTCTTTGGGCCAGGACAGACCGACATCCTTCCTGAAGAGGATATTGAGCGCTATACGGGTACGAACGACGTCCCCTCGATGATGCGGGAAGGCATCTTCGCAGGACGTGAGGCACTCTCGCGGCTCGTGACGCAGCTCAAGTTGACCCTCGATCTCCGCTCCCAGGTCTATTCCCTTTTCGCGTCGAAAACGGAATTCCTTGCCTACCAGTTCAAACCCCTCCTTAAGTTCTTGGAGTCGCGCACCCAGCGTTTGCTGATCGCCGACGAGGTGGGACTTGGTAAGACAATTGAGGCAGGCCTGATTCTGACCGAATTGCGACACCGACGACCGGACCTCAATAGGGTGTTGATCGTGCCACCAGCCCACCTGCGGCGGAAGTGGCAGGAGGAGATGCGCCGTCGCTTTGGTCGGCACTTCAAAATTCTTGATAGCCGAGATGTGCATGAGTTCCTTCGGAACTACGAACGTGAGGGCACGGGGACAGAAGTCTGGGGGATCGTGTCGCTCCAGACCCTTCGCGGGGAGCGCGTGATGGAGCGATGGGAGGCAGTGGGTCCGCAGATGGATCTTATCGTCTTCGATGAAGCAGGGAGGCTCCGCAATCGTGAGACGCGCTCTCACAGAGTGGCGAGCATTGTAGCCGAGTCGTCCGATGCATTTCTCCTGCTCACCGCTACGCCCGTACAAACCAGGACTGAGGATCTCTTCAACTTGTTGAGCCTCCTCGATCCTGAAGCCTTTGACCGTTTTGAAGTCCTCTTCGAGGAGCAGCTCCAGGCCAACGGTCACGTGCTGGCGGCGCTCTCCTTGCTCCGTTCAGGAGATGTCTCGCTAGATGCCGTGCTGGGGCGATTGCGGGGTGTAGAACAGACTGCACTCGCGGCCCGGTTCCTCGAAAATCCTATTTATCAAGAGCTTGTGGAACGGATTCCGGGACTCGGGGAGCCGACCCGGAGGGAGCGCATTGAGCTACAGCGTGACGTCGAGTCACTGACCGTCTTCGGACATGTGTTGAGTCGTACCCGCAAGCGTGACGTCCACGAAAAGCAACCAGAGCGGCGGGCGCAGGTATGGCGGTGTCGTAACGTATCACCCGCCGAAAGGGAATTCTACGCAGAGGTTACGCGCCTCTGCCGGGAAGCCTACGATCAGGCGGACGACCGTCGCGGCGCTTCCTTCGGGATCATCCAGCCGCAGCGACAGATGGCAAGCTGCATGGTCGCAATGGTGGACTATGTGGCGGTGCGACTCCGGGGTCATGGCGATCAAGAGCTCGAACAGGCAGATGTGGAGCCAGACGAAGAAGAGAACGGTGGAAGAGCCAGCGGAACCAGACCACGATGGGAGGAGCTAGGTGACCTCGAAGGATGGCGGCAAAGGTTAGTCGCACACGACAGCAAGTTTCGCGGCCTCGTCGAAGTGCTTCACCACCTCGATGTTGAGGAGTCTGATGCGAAGGTACTTGTCTTTACTTTTTTCAAACGAACTGTCCAGTATCTGAAGCAGCGATTGGCGGATGAGGGCATTTACGCCCTCATCCTAACGGGTGATACTCCGACGGATCCAGATAATCCCGACCTCGATGAGCGACAGCTTACCATCGAACGCTTCCGCCAGGACCATAAAGTTCGTGTACTTATTGCGACAGAGGTCGCAGACGAGGGTCTCGACCTCCAGTTCTGCCATTGCATGGTGAACTACGACCTCCCCTGGAATCCCATGCGGATTGAACAGCGGATCGGCCGGATCGACCGCATCGGGCAGGCATCAGACGTTATTAAAATTGTGAACCTCTGTATGCCCGACACGGTCGAGGACCGTATCCTCGAGCTCCTTTATGAGCGGATCGGAATTTTCGAACAGAGTATAGGCGACCTCGAGTCCATCGTAGGGGAAGTGATAGAGGAGCTTCAACAAAGCCTTTTCTCAGCACATCTAACGCCAGAAGAAGAGGAGCGGCGTATTCGGCAGGCCGCCGACGTGATTGAGCGGCGAGCGCAAGACTCGGAACGGTTCCAAGACGAGTCGCAAGCCTTGATCGGCCAGGACGAGTTCTTCCTGGACGAAATCGAGCACGCCCGCAAACGCCGGCGCTACATAACCGGCGAGGAACTGGTGATTTACCTGCGTGATTTTCTAGCCGAGAACCACCGGACATGCAGGCTCCAGACCGACGAGGCGAGAGAGGATGTCTATCGGCTGCGTGTGACGGATGCTCTGCACAGGGCTGTGCGAGCTGCGCTTCCGCATGGCGACCAGGAGGTGATCAGCTTTCTCTCAAGGAGCGAAGGTGGCGAGATTCTGCTCACAACACGGCCGGACTTGGCTGAGGAAAACGCAGGACTCGACCTGCTGAGCTTTTATCATCCTCTGGTCCGTGCTGTGAACCGCCATTATCAAGACAATGCGGATGAACTCCCCCCGGTGAGTCATGTGCGGCTTCGCACTGACGAGGTGCCGCATGGCACTTATATCTGGCTGCTCTATTCGACAGAGATAAGCGGTGCACGTCCCATCTGTGATCTCGAGCTGATAGCGCTTGAAATCGAAGGCCAGAATGCCCTCGACGAGGACACCTGCGAGACCCTCCTTTGGCAGATGGTCGCAGAGGCCGACTCGGTGCCTGAGGCGAGTCGGCTATCAGGAATTTCTCCTGATTTACTTGCTGCCGCAGAGGAAGAACTCGTCTCGCGTCTCAATGCCAAGTTTGAGGGCCGCCGCCGTGCCAATGAGGCACTGGTTGCAAATCGCTTGGCAAGCCTTCGTGAGACCTACGAAAGGAACCGAGAACTCCGCGAGCGGAGGATTTCGGAGGCAAGATACCACCAGCGAATGGAACCCTACATCAGAGGTCTGGAAACGCGACTTCGGACCCTCGATACGGGATACTTTGCCAAGGTGGATGAGGTGAATGCGACGCGAGAGATGTCACGGAGCTACAAGCTGCGTGGAGGCGGAATCGTGGAGGTTCGCCGTGTCAGATGATTGGAAAGAGAAGCTTCGCAACATTCGGCGGGACATGTCTGAACAGCCGATGGAAGGGAAAGGGAAAAAGCTGTCTCAAAAGCCCATGGTGAGGCGTCCCTCCGAAGGCTTGAAACCGAAAGCTGTGAAGGGTCAGGAACGTACCGGCGATGCTGCCAAGCAGAGGAACCCCATGGCCCGGTCAGGCCCCCCATTGCCTCCTGAACCTGACCGAGGAGAAAATCCCACATTCAATATCGGCATCGATGTCGGCACGAGTACGACGAAGGTGTGCTTCCGGCCTCCCGGCGCCTCCACCAAGGTGTATGTGATCTCATTAGGCTCCGAAGATACGGCGCTGTGCCCGTCCACTGTCACCGTTGAAGGGGGGTGCTTGTATTTCGGTTCGGAGGCGGAGAGGCGTGCTCATGCGTCCGGGGCGCAGGTTTTTCGCCAGTTCAAGGTTTGCGTTGCCTGCGAGGTGGGCCTTAAGTCCGAGGTACCAACTTCCGGTTGCCGATGCAAGCGTCGAGCCGATACTGGAACTTGCTCAGCCATCTTTACTCTCTCAAATACCGAGAATACCGTGCTTGCCTCTGACCTCCTCACATTCTTCCTATCATGGGCTATGGGCGAAAGCCGTCGCCGGATACCCAATGATTTGACCGGAGGACGGCTTCCGCGCACTACCTACAGCATCTCAGCTCCGGTGGATCAGATTGACGCAGGATCGAAGCTTAACGGCGCCTACGCCCGGGTCGTATTCCACGCCTGGCGACTATCGAGCGCGATTCAGCAGGGAACTGGACTGACTGAGGCGCTCTCTTGGATTGCCAGCGTCCAAAGTGTGCCGCTTCCTCCAGAGGGAGATCGCGCTGTCGAACTATGCCCTGAATCCGGAGCGATTGCGGCCGGATATGCCATGTCTCCGGAAATAGAAGAAGGACTGTACACGGTGATTGACATCGGGGCGTGGACCACTGAGATGGCGTTTTTACGATACACTGAAGTGGGTAGGCAGACGACGGGACGCTCGGCGCTCGCGTTCTACGCAGCCCGCTCGCACCGCGTTGCAGCAAATCAGGTAGACGAGCGCTGCCGTAACCATTTGCTTCAGATGTACAACGCCTCTGCCTCGAATGACGGATTGCTCGCAGATCGTATTCGGCAGCAGCGTGAAGCGAATGTTTTCGGCAAAAGGCTACTTCAGATATATACCGATCGCCCGGAGAAGCGCCCCAGGCAATCGGCGCTCCAGTTCGCGCAGGACCTGGTGGCGGAGGAACTGCGACGGTGCTTTATCATGACCTTCGGAGAGGCATACGAGAAGGAGAAATTCGAGGATCGGTGGAGGAATCAGCTCCGGGTCCTCTTTGCGGGCGGAGGGTCGCTGGATCCCGTGCTTCGCTCGGGCATTGAGCATCCCTTTATATCCCAAGACCAAGCCCAAGACCAGATGGTACCGCCGCCCAGCGATCTTGTCGGACTTCCCCTCCGTGTAGGATACCCCCGCTTCCTCGTTGCCTATGGGCTGGCGCATGGGAGCGCTCGATGGCCTCGGGGTTTCCTCCCTTCCGAGGTTCTTCCCTTCCGCCTGGACCGGAGGGTGCTCCCGACATCGGAGGAGCTTGGATACGATGACCCGTAGATCGTTTACGGATAGACAGAGCCGATTCTGGCTGGTACCTGTCCTCTCGCCGAGTCCATTCACACCGGCCAGTCCTACCAGACCCGCCTTGCCTCGGTGCCGGGACCCGCGGTGCTGCCATCCGCCGAGGAAGGAGTCGGAGGCGCCCTTAGGCATTGCCACGCGATGGGACATCGTGGCGATCACGAGACCGTCAAGTCCTACTAGACCTTCCTCGACCCGCCATCGACAGGCTACTGGGTTGTCATCCGCCGAAAGATGAAGTTGCCTTATGAGCGATCACACGGCCGACTACCCGGCAAGACAGCAGGAGTTGTTCGAGACTGAAAGCGCTCGGTCCTTGTTGGACCAACTCCTGGCAGACTCTCGGCTGTACACGCAGAGCAAGGACTACAAGGACCTGCTCGACTTTGTCGTCCGCCTTCGCAACTTCGCGCCGTTCAACGCCATGGGGTGCACTCCCGGAAAGAGGGCACTGGATTATGCTGCCAGGGCAAGTGGAT
>CAZITU010000092.1:0-10682 GCA_964542245.1 uncultured Nitrospirales bacterium
GGCCGTAATAGAGCGCGCCGTCGTTCTGGATCTTGCGGACGATCGTGAAGCGGGGGAAGGCTTCCTTGATCGGGAGGCGCAGATAGGGATAGTTCTTGTCGTCGCGGAGGATCACGTTGAACCGCGGCCGGTGCCGCTTGATGAGATTATTTTCGAGGATGAGGGCCTCCAGCTCGGACCGCGTGACCATGGTCTCGATGTCCGCCACTAGTCCGATGAGGAGACGATTCTTGGGCGTGAGGTCCGTGCCCTTCTGAAAGTAGGAGCGGACGCGGTCGGCGAGCACGTTGGCCTTGCCGACATAGAGGACCTCCCCTCGGCTTCCCTTCATCAAGTACACGCCGGGCGCATCGGGAAGGCGGTCGAGCTTCGCTCTGAGGGTATCCGACGGCATGAAACCTAGTGTAGACTAGAGATCTCGGCTGGACAAGAGAAGCTCAAGGAGCAAACGAGTTGTGCTGAAGCACTCCTGGCAGATCGGGCGCGTCCTCGGCATCGCGCTGAAGATTCATATCTCGTGGTTCTTGGTCTTTGCCTTGGTCACGTGGTCCCTGGCCCGGTATTATTTTCCCCTTGTGCTGTTGCATCGGCCGTCCTGGGAATACTGGGGTCTGGGAATTGTGGCGGCGCTCCTCTTGTTTGCATCGGTCCTCGTTCACGAGCTCGGCCACTGTGTAGTGGCCCTGCGCTACCGGATTCCGATTGCCCAGATTACCCTGTTCATCTTCGGCGGCATGGCGCAGATCCGCCGCGAGGCGCCATCGCCCAAGGCCGAGTTTTTGATCGCCATCGCGGGCCCCATCGTCTCGGTGTTGATTGCCCTTGGTTTCTGGGGCGTAGCGGTCCTTCCAGGGGCCTCCGCCTCGATGGTCGCGGTATCGGAACATCTCCGGAACATCAATTTAATGTTGGCGGCCTTTAACTTAGTGCCGGGCTATCCCTTGGACGGCGGGCGCGTGCTCCGGGCCGGACTGTGGGCTTGGTCCAAGAACTTTCACAAGGCCACCCGGCACGCGGCCCGGGCCGGTCAGGGGTTCGCGCTGCTGCTGATGCTCGTCGGCCTATGGGATCTGACATTCGGCGTCGCCATTGGGGGGATGTGGTTCCTCCTGATCGGCGTCTTCCTTTACACCTCTGCCCAGAGCAGCCATCGCCAGGTGGCGTTTCAGGAGTCCCTGACCGGACTCCGGGTGGGCAATGTCATGACCCCGGAAGTCGTCATGCTCGATGCCGCGCTCACCGTGGACCAGGCAGTCAATGACTACTTCCTGCGCTTCGGTTTCGGAGGCTTTCCGGTCGTCGAGGACGGCCGCGTGGTAGGGATGCTCTCGCTCAAGGAACTCAAGAAGATCCCGCGCGAACGGTGGCATGACGTAACTGTCGGCCAGGTCATGATCCCCCACGGGCCCGAAGCGGAAGCCTATCCGGATGAGCCGATCGCGTTGGCCATGGAGCGGATGTTCCACGAGGACTGCAGCCGGCTGGTGGTGCGGGATGGCGACAAGGTGCTCGGTCTGGTCACGCGCTCCGGCATCGCGCGCTTCCTCGACCTCATGAAGCCGTAGTCGTAATCTGACGCGTCCTGCCGCCAGCTCGCCGCCCAAGAGGGCACCCGGCTCACCACCCGCTTGCGTGGGTACCCGCCCCATCGGCTTCGGCTGCGAAGACTGGCCTCTAGGCGACGGGGCCCTCCAACCCGTGTCACCCGTCAGTTCGGTTATGCTCCCTAGTCGAGTGAGAGCACGCGGCGGTTGCCTTGATTAATAGACATGCTTTCGGTGCTTGACGGTCAGGATGAAAACCGTTCGGCTGGAATCCTGCACTTCGTACACGACCCTGTAGCTGCCCACCCGAAGCGAAAACTCGCCCTTGTGGTCGGCGACGAGCGGTTTGCCGGCCCTTGGATGCTCTGTCAGTGATTCTATCTTCCGAAGGATGCGGTCGAACAGCGTGCGATCCGATTGGGCGAGCTTCTCCAGGTCCCCCTCGGTTTCGCGGGAGAGCCGGATCGTATAGCTCACCGCGCGCCGATCTTCTTTTTGAAGGACTCCAATGACACCGTCTGCCCGCGTCGGACTTGACGCTTGGCGCGGGCAATCGCTTGGCGCTCGTCCTTGCGGGACAGGATATCCAACGTCTCCAGCAACCCCGCGTAATCGGATGCGCTCATCAGTACGGCCGCTTCGACCCCGTTGCGCGTGATCACAAAGCGGTCGTACATGGTGTCGGCGTCTTTTACCAGGCGAGATAGATTCTTCTTCGCTTCTGCCAGCGGCACCGTATGGCTCATCACAGACCTCCGCTTAGATAGACTAGAATTCTAGTCTATCAAGAAATTCGAGTCAATGGCGCTGGCATCGCACGCTTCCTTGACCTCCGCCAGCGCTAATCTGACGGGTCCTGCCGCCGGGCGCCTCTGCTGGCTTCTCGTTGTCCAGGCGGCGGAGGGCCTCCGCCCTGCGTCACCCGTCAGTCGAAATCTCGGGCAAACTAAAACTTGCCCTTGATAGGCGAATGAAAAACGTCAACTTCGTCGTAGTCTGGGTTGGTGCCTCGTTTCAGAGCCCTAGCGCGTTTGAGAGCATCCGACTCTTTTAGAAAGGCTTCAGCGATTTCGGGAAAACCGCTGTGTGCCTTAACCACGATGAACACGCATGCACAACGATTATGATTTTTCATTGTCCCATCACTTCATTTCTGGCGTTTCGCCCAACACTCTCTGATACCACCGGTATACGTTCATGTATTCGAAGAACGTGCAGATCTCGGACAGACCACTCTTCTTAAAGGTTGGCCTGTTTACCTGTTGAGCAAACAAAGAACGCCGCTTTTCATTTGAAACGATGGCAAAGCGTTCTACTGGGGTTGGGGATGTAAGGAAAATGTCGTTGAACCGTAGCAGTCCAGAATAGATCGGAGTCGAATGCTCCACTTCGTACAGGGCTCGGACTCTGTTAGACGCTTTCTCAAACCAGACGACATCTATTTGACTAAGGTAAGGCGCAACATCGCGAAACTGTGAGGGTAAGGCAGGAGGCATTTGAAACCTAGGTGCCAAGGACCAGTCCAAAGTTTCGCGGTCGTTTGTCGGAATCCATACATGACAGTTCTTTCCGTTTCCTATGGCCCCCAGTAGTGTTTGTATCTGGCTGTGGGTGAAAGACGGTTCGGATTCCGCCTGCGAGCATTCTATCTGTTTTGAGATTTCTTCGAATCCAAAATAGCCGTCAACGCTGAACCTGCCCGCTTGTGCGATGTAAAACTCGGTTCCATCTCCCTTCAAATAGACTTGCACTTTATATTGGCCGTCGTCTGCTGGGCTCACTGCGCGAAAGACGTCCTCGAATTCGGCAAACGGAAGGATGAGTGGGGTGTCTTGATTGTCCCAGAGCAAGCAAATAAATGAGTTGTGTCCTTCAAGCAGTCGGAGGTCCTTGTCACGGAGTCCATAGAAACACCTTCCGCCCGAGTGAACTTTTGAATATCGAATGTAAAGCCGAATGGAGTCCTTCTGTAGAGAGAAAAGAGATTGCCCCTCACCAATTTTGGCAAACGTCCCAAAGGACCCCGTGAGAGTTTGCAGGAAAGCATTCTTAACGTCAGTATTCATGCACCATTTAGAATGTTGGCAATATACGCAGACTATAATGCCTAGTCAATTGACCTGCGGCAGGATATTTAAGGTGAGACGAGGAGACAGAGGGTAATGCTGCCCATTTGAAATTTTTCGCTGGAACCTGCGGTCGGCGGGTAGCGCTGACCGGGGGCCCCCTGTCGCCTGGAGGCCTTCAAGCCGAAGCCGATGGGGGTGGTCAGTTACAGGAGTCAGTTGCAGACAGGAACCGAACTACGCCCCTTCGTCGAGCGAGAGCACTCGCCGGTTGCCGTCCACATCCATCTGGACCGTCATGTGGAGCGACGTGCCGGGATTCAGTTTCCTGAAAAAGTCCATCATGCCGGCGTCGCGGGGCACGACCTTGAACATCATCTCGTTGCGGACATCCCGCCAGCGGGTTCCGTCGTGGACGTGGGTCCAGTCGATCCAGATGGCGTCCTCGTAGCCGTCGAGCGAGCGCAGCCGGCCCACGATGCGGGTCGGCTTCTCGAACTTCATCTGTTGGATAATCTGGTCGAATTCTCTGGGCTGCTCGCCGGGGGGGACCGGCGGGGCTTCCTGGGCGAGCGCAATCGCTCCGGAGAGAATCAGGGCGAGCGCGCCGGCGACCGCGATCTTCATGGCAGGATTATACCAGTGTTCATCGGACGTCTACCCGTTGCGGAAAACTTCGCGGAGGAACGCAGCGGCCTGCGCGTAGATGCCCGGGCATTTGGATTCGCGCGGCCCGGCGACGTTCAAGATCTTGATGCCCTGGGCGTTCGCCCAATCATGAACAACGGAGGGATTCGGCTGCTCTGCCAGATCGAGCACGAGGCACGGCCTTCCGAGGCGGGTCGCAACCTCGATGGTGAAAGCCGTCCCTTCCGTCGGTTGACCGCGGGTCAAGACAAGCGTCCCGTCCGAGTCTCGGACATTCCATTCCGTTCGTTGCGCATAGTCCGCGGACGGTGTCTCCTTCAGCGGATAGCGGGGGGCGAGAGGGCCGTCTTCGGCCTTTCGTCCTTCGGGACACCACCCGCCGCAGGGCAGTCCCATTTCAAGGGCAAGATCCATGGCTGCCCGGTCCACCCCTGTCTGTCCGCCGGAAACCACTGTTTCATAGTTCGCTCTCATCCGATCAGCGCTCCTGAACGGCGGCGGCAAGGCCAGCCTCTTCGTCCACCATCCAGAGGATCGCCCAGCCGGCCAGGAAAAACATGGCCAGGGAGAGAACGGCCCATCGCTGGCTCCCGGTCCACAGCACAATCTGACCATAGAGGATCGGTCCAAGCACAGCCGCGAACTTGCCGCTCACGGAGAAGAACCCGAAGAACTCAGCCTGCCGGCCGACCGGCGTGAACAGGCCGAGCAACGCGCGGCTCGTCGCCTGGTTGGCCCCCAGTGCCGCCCCGGCCACCAGCCCGATGGCGTAAAACTCAGCCGCCGTGCTGACCCCATAGGCCCAGAGGACGATTCCCACCCAGAGCCCGAGGGTGATGCCGATCACGCGCTTCGCACCTACCCGGTCAGTCAGAATCCCGAACCCGTATGATCCGGCGCCGGCGGTCACTTGCGTGATGAGGAAATACACGATGAGGTCGCCGGGCGTGAACCCCAACACCTGGGCCGCAAAGATTCCGCTGAAGATGACGACCGTGTTGATGCCGTCTGTGTAAACGAGAAACGCGATCAGATACACGAAGAGCTGGCGATACCGTCGGATCTCCCGAAGCGTTCGGGCCAGGCGGGTGAAGCCGACGACCCATCTACCGATTCCAGGCGGGAGAGGTTGGGGCATCGCCCGCTCTCTCAGATAGAGGAAGGTGGGCAGGCTTGCGATGAGAAAAAACCCGGCGGTCATGACGAAACTCTGCCGGTACGAGTCCAGATTCTCCGGAGCCAGGCCCCCCTTCACGAACGGATAGGCCAGAACCAGCGCCATCAGGCCGCCCGCATAGCCCAAAGCCCAGCCGTACCCCGACAGCCGGCCCATGTCCCGCCGGTCGGCCAGCTCCACCAGGAACGCATTATAGAAGGTGTACCCCAGCTCAAAGCCGACGTTCGCAAGTCCGAACAGAATGAGGCCGAGGGCGATGTCACCGGCCCGGACAAAGTAGAGCGCGGCCGTGCAGACGATGCAGAGGCCCGTCACGGCGGCTAGGAACCGCTTCTTCGCCGCATGGTGGTCGGCCATCGCGCCGAGGATCGGGGAGAGAAGGGCGACCAGGATCATCGAGAGGGCGTAGCCCCAGCCCCAGAGGGCCTCACCACCACCGGAAGAGGGCTGGCCCCCTCCATCTGGGCCGGCCGCGACCACTTTCACGAAGTACACGCTGAAGGCGACCGTGGTGATGACGGTCGTGAAGGAGGAGTTGGCGAAGTCGAAAAGACACCAGGCGAGGGCTTCGCGTGACGTGACGGGTTCGGAGGCGCGCTCAGGCAATCGGATGCGCGGCGGCTTCGCGGATGGCGTTCGCCACTTCACGGTGCCGTGGGGTCCCCACGTGCTCGGCCGCAACCTTGGAGTCCGCCGGCGAATAGGGAATGAGGTACCGCTCCTTTGCTTCGAGCACCCGCAGGAGGGCGTGCTCGAACAGCAGTTCAGGCACGATGCCGTCCTTGACGGCCTCGTACACGGCTTCCATGGCGGCGACCTGCCGTTCGTGATCCTTGCAGATCAGGAGAATATCGGCGCCGGCTTGGAGCGCCCGGATCGCCGCCTCCTCGATCCCGTAATGGTCCAGGATGGCGTGCATCTCCAGATCGTCCGTCAAGGCCAGGCCCGTGAAGTGCAGCTCTTTGCGGAGCAGATCGGTCATGATGGCGGGAGAGAGCGTCGCGGGATGCTCCGGGTCCAGAGCCGGGTACCGGACGTGCGCCGACATGATGACGGCCAGCCCGTTGCTGATGCAATGTGCGAAGGGACGGAGCTCGATGTCGCGCAGGCGGTCAATCCTATGCGAGACCGTCGGCAGCGTCTTGTGCGAATCGGTGACCGTGTCGCCGTGGCCGGGGAAGTGTTTGCCGCAGGCCAGCACGTGGTTGTCCTGAAGCCCGGCGACAACCGCCAGGCCGAGGGTCTCTACCTGTTCCGGATCATGGCTAAACGCCCGGTCGCCGATGGTGGGGTTGTGCGGGTTGGTGTTCACGTCCAGGACCGGTGCCAAGTTCATGTTCGCGCCGATTGCGCGAAGCTCCGCGGCCGTGACCTCGGCGAAGGCGTACGCAAGGTCGGTCCTCCCGGCTCGTCCGAGGGCGCCCTGCCCAGGAAACGCCGTGAAGCTCTTCGGGAGCCTCGCCACTCTCCCCCCCTCCTGGTCAATGGATACTAGGAGCGGCATCTTGGGGGCCAGCTTCTGGAGCGCGTTGGTGAGGTGGGCGGCTTGTACGGAGTCTTCCAGATTGCGGTTGAAGAGGATCACCCCGCCAGGGTGGTAGGTTTTGAAGAGGTCGCGCACTTCCTTGGAGAGCTCGGTTCCCTGGATCCCGAGCATGAACAGTTGGCCGACCTTTTCTCTGAGATTCACGTCATCTCCGTTTGCCGTTGGCTCGGTTACAGAGGAACTGGATCAAGAGCCGGGCGCCGACGCCCGTCGCCCCTTTCGGGATGTACGCGCGTTCCCGATCGCTCCAGTCCGTGCTGGCGATATCCAGGTGCGCCCAGGCGGAGTCGCCCACGAACTTGCTGAGAAAGGCCGCCGCCGTGATCGTGCCGCCGGGGCGCCCTCCCGTGTTCTTTACATCGGCCACATCGCTCTTGATCTGCTCGTAGTACTCCTCCCAGAGCGGCAACTGCCATGCGCGCTCGCCGCATTCCTCGCCTGCCGCCTTCAGCTCGCCGATCAACCCCTCATCGTTCCCGAGGACTCCGATGGCATGGTTCCCCAATGCCACCACGCACGCCCCGGTCAGAGTCGCAATGTCCACGAGGGCCGCCGGCTTGTACCGGGTGGCGTACGTCAGGCCGTCGGCCAGAATCAGCCGCCCCTCCGCGTCGGTGTTGATGACCTCGATGGTTTTTCCGGAGAGGCTGGTGAGGATGTCCCCCGGCTTGGTCGCACGGCCGCCCGGCATGTTCTCCGTGGCCGGAATGATGCCGACGACGCGCAGGGGGAGCCGAAGGCGCGCGGCCGCTCGGACCGCGGCCAACACGGCGGCGCCCCCGGTCATGTCAGCCTTCATCTGTTCCATGTTGTCGGCCGGTTTGAGCGAGATCCCGCCCGAGTCGAAGGTGATCGTCTTGCCGACGAGGACCACCGGGCGTTCGGCGCGAGCGGCACCCCGGTATTCCAGGATGACGAACTTCGGCGGTTCATGGCTTCCCTGAGCCACGCCCAGGACCGCCCCCATGCCGAGCTTCTGCATCTGCGGCCTTCCCAAGACCGTGCAGCGTATGCGGCCCTCTTTGGCGATCTTCCTGGCCTCGGCCGCGATGTACGTCGGCGTGACGACGTTGGCCGGGTGATTGCAGAGGTCACGGACGAACAGCGCGGCCTCGCCGATGATCTGGCCGTGACGGACGCCGTCACGGACTTCGGCCAGCGCCCGTGCGTCGCCCGCCACCACGGTCATCCGTCTGAGAGTTTTGACCTCATCCGTCTGCTCCGTTCGGTAGGTCGTGAACTGGTACAGGCCCAGCAGTGCGCCTTCCACCATCGCTTGGGCAGCTTCGCGGGCCCCCTCACCCGAACCCTCTCCGGGGCGTCCATGGCTCTTCCCACGGCGATGGGCCATGGGAGAGGGCAGGGTGAGGGGCGTAGAAAACGACTTGGCGCCCAGGTCCCGGATCGCCTTGGCGGCCTTCCCCATGGCTTGCCTGATCTTGTCCAGCGAGCCGTCTTTCCGCTTGCCCAGCCCCACGAGCACGACGCGTTTGGCGCGAAGACGCTCCCACGGGGCGACGTGGACGATTGAGATCTGGCCCAGGCGCCCGGTAAACTCTCCGGTTTTCAACAACCCGCCGAGACGTCCCTTCAGTCGCGTGTTGATGGCGGCCGTCTCGTTGCCCGGCGTTTTCTCATCTTCCCAGTGGGAGAGCAGCACCGCGTCCGTGGCTTCGTCCTCGATCCGTCCCTTCTTGACTGAAAGTTCCATGTGCTCGCGCGTTCCTTCCTCGTCCCTCACACACTGCGTGTCGCCGGGTCCCAAATGTGCTTGTGCAGTTGAAGCTGATAACGGACGGAGAGCCGGTCGGCCAAGATCCATTCGGCGAGCGCCTGCGGATCCATTTCGCCGAACACGGGGCTGAACAGGACCGTGTGCCGCTCGGTCAAGCGATGTTCTTTTACCGTCGCGACGGCCCAATCATAGTCGGCCCGGTCCTTGATCACGAATTTGATCTCGTCCGTCGGTTTGAGCAGCGGCAGATTGGTCCACCTGTTGCGGTCCGCCATCCCGCTGCCGGGACATTTGAGGTCCATGATCACGACAGCGCGCCGGTCCACCGGCGTGAGGTCCAGCGCCCCGCTCGTTTCGATCAGGACGGTATAGCTGCGGTCGGCCAGTGCCGCGACCAAGGAATGAACCGCCGGCTGGGCCAGCGGTTCGCCCCCGGTAATCTCGACCAATAGGCATCCGTACTGTTCGACGTCGTCCAAGATGTTTTCGAGACTCCGCTCGGTCCCTCCATAAAACGCGTACGCGGTGTCGCACCAAGTGCAGCGCAACGGACACCCCGTCAATCGGACGAAGACGCAGGGCCTGCCGGCGTAAGTGGATTCGCCTTGGATGCTGAAGAAGATTTCTGTGATGCGCATAACGGACGGGTGCTTACGACCAGCGTAGGATCGGCCACCCGCGCTTGCGGGCGATGCGGCCCATTCCACGAATCGGGTTGACGACACGGGGATGTCCTACCGCCTCCAGTGCCGGGAGGTCGCCGGGGCTGTCGCCGTACATGTAACTTGTCGCCAGATCAACGCCACGCTCGGCGGCCAGCCGTTCGATTGCGAGACGTTTGCCCAGGCGATAGGGATAGGGCTCCAGCATGCGGCCACTGAAGGTCATGCCGCACCGCTCCAACTGTCCCGCCACGACCTCATCCATTTTGAGATAGGTGGCCAGCGGTACCACAAGGAATTCCGGCGAGCCGGTGAGCAGCACAATCCGGTGCCCTTGCGCGCGATGCTCCTCAAGAACGCGGCGGGCATGCTCCGAGATCCGGGGGCAGACGGCCTCCCAGAAAAATGTCTTGACGAGTGCCTCGATGGTCTCGATAGATTTCCCGGCCAGGTAGACCTTGTACCGTCGCAGGGGGTCGAAAGAAAACGGCGGAATCTCCCGGATGAGCACGACGGCGCTTTTGACGACGTCGCCTGGGCCCACGACGCCCTGTTTCCAGAGCAGCCTGAAAAAGGGATACTCGATGGCGGCTCCGGGAACGATCGTGTTGTCGAGATCGAAGAATGCCGCAACGCGTGAAGCCATGGTTGAAACGGATTCTACGAGGGCTGCCGATGGGTGTCAACCACGTTGACAGTACGGCACCTCCAGCATATATAATCGGTTCCGGCGCCGAAGTGGTGGAATGGCAGACACGCACGTTTGAGGGGCGTGTGGGGAAACCCGTGCGGGTTCAAATCCCGCCTTCGGCACCAAACAGAGCTTCGCCAGACGGTTATTGACTCCGTCCCGTTCGCCCTGAGGCTCTCGAAGGGTGAACGTCTTAAGGCGGTGGTTCGACAAGCTCACCACGAACGGATCATCCGTTTTTCGGATACGGGTAGGTGATCCCCCATGTCTGACTGGCCCCTCAAGTTGAACGCCGTCGCAGCGGGCGTCGTCGTCGCGTTCGGCTTCACGATGGTGTGGAACCCGATCCCGGTGTCCTGGGCGGTGGGGGCCGGACTCGGTTTCACCGCGTTGCTGGTCTGGCTCGGCACGACGCAGAAGCACGTCTGGGCTTGGGCGTGCCTGTTTCTCGGACTGGAAAGCCTGAGTTGGCCGGCGGTGCATATGATCAAGCTCCGGATGAGCGGCGTTCTGGAGCTGTCCGAGGATCAGCTCAAGGAACTGGTCGGGACGGCCTTCCTCGGCATCTTCTTCGCGACCTTCTGGCTCACCTTCGCCTACGGCGTCTTTCGCT
>CAZITU010000093.1:0-10507 GCA_964542245.1 uncultured Nitrospirales bacterium
GACCGAATTCATGCGGGGATGAGCGGGAAGATCAGATTATTTTGGACAGCAGTGAATCTGTCCCCTTTTTCCGTGGGCGGGCTGTCTCTGGTGATTGTCGTGGGCGGTCTCGTGGGGTGCGGCGGCGGGCCGAGACCGGCACCCAGCTTCCCCGAGGGCGCGGGGTATCCGATAGGTTATGTTGAGCGGGGCATGGCCTCCTGGTATGGGCCGGGGTTCCATGGAAACCGCACGGCCAACGGCGAACGGTACGACATGCACGAGTTGACGGCTGCCCATCGGACGCTGCCGCTGGGCTCGGTGGCCCAGGTCCGCTCGCTCACCAATGGCCGGAGCGTTACGGTGCGCATCAACGACCGTGGCCCATTTGTCAAAAACCGGATCATTGACCTCTCGTACCGCGCGGCGCGCGAGTTGGGGATGCTTGGCGAGGGGACCGGTCGTGTTGAGGTGGCAGTCGTCGGGTACCAGGGGCTGCCCGGTGCCATGGGGGCGCTCAAGGTCCAGCTCGCGTCGTTCGCGGATAGGGCCAATGCCCAGGCCCTCGTCGGGAGACTGAGCAGGTCCTATCCTGATGCGCGGATCGTGGCGGTGGAGCTCTCTGAAGGCCGGCGGTATCGCGTGCAAATCGGGCCGTTCGACACTGAACGGCAGGCCGAGGCTGCCGCCCGGAACGTGGATGCACAGTTCGGCTTCGAAGGCCTGGTGGTTCGGGACGATCAGTGAGGCTCCGATGGCTACTGCATCTGTCTTCACAGGAGGACTAAGGCACGGGATCGCTGCGGTCGTCGGCATTGTGGTAGGGTGTGCGCTGGCGGGGCCACTCGACCTGGCATATGCAGAGACGTGGCAGTGCACGCGGCCCGATGGATCGGTCATCTATTCCGACCAGAATCTCGGCGGCAAGTGCCTGTCGCTGGAGGACCTGCCTCCGCTGATGCGCGTGCCGTCCGCTCCACCTGATGAGGCGAAGCCGGAAGAGAAGCCGCCTGCGCCGCCCGAGGCCGACCAGGTGCCGACGCCCGGACGCGGAAGGCGGATTGACCCGCCGGGCGACGCCGCCATCACGATCCACGACATCAAAGCGACCCCGAATTTCAACAGCCTCCTCGGCATCGCCCATTACCAGGCCACCTTGTTGCTGGAAAACGGCGACTCCGTTTGGACCGCGGAGAAGGTCTGCGTCAATGTACGGTTTCGTGACTTTAATTTCATTTTTTTGGACGTCAATCAGGTGGGATGCACGGACAGCCTCAAGCCGCTGGAAGCTCGAACCTTCACCGTGACCTACACGGGCTTGATCCCTCCGCGCTTGTTTCCCATCCGAGCGGAGGCCACGGTGGCGTTCGTGAAGTGGACGAAATAAGATGGAGGAAAGCGGAGAGGGAGTGAATGGTTCCAACGGTTGAGTGGAAAGACGGCGTGGTCCGGATCCTCGATCAGAGCCGGCTTCCGGACCAGGTCGAGTTCGTGGACTGCCGAGACTATGAAACGGTCGGCATCGCCATCAAGGAACTCTGGGTGCGCGGAGCGCCGGCGATCGGCATCACGGCGGCCATGGGCGTGGCCCTCGGCGCGCAGGCCGTTACAGTCCAAGATTACGATGCGTTCAGCAAAGCCGTCCTGGCCATCGCCGATCACCTGGCTGCAACGCGCCCCACGGCGATCAACCTCTTTTGGGCCATCGCGCGGATGAAGCGGCGGTTGGAGTCGCTCAGGGCGGAGCCGATTCCCGTCATCAAGCAGAAACTGGTCGCTGAAGCCCAGGCCATCCTCGATGAGGACATCGCCATGAACCGGGCCATCGGGCGGCACGGCGCGGCGGTGATCGGCGATGGACAGACGATCCTCACCCACTGCAACGCGGGCGCGCTTGCCACCGGTGGGTACGGCACGGCGCTGGGCGTCGTGCGGGCGGCCTGGGAGGCGGGGAAGAAGATCCAGGTGGTGGCCGGCGAAACGCGACCGGTCCTCCAGGGGGCGCGGCTCACGGTCTGGGAGCTGATGCAGGACGGCATCCCGGTCACGCTCATCACCGACAGCATGGCCGGCTCGCTGATGCGCCAGGGGAAGATCCACGTCTGTGTGGTGGGCGCGGATCGCATCACCGCCAATGGCGACGTCGCCAACAAGATCGGGACATACAGCGTGGCGGTGCTCGCCCAGGCGCACGGCATACCGTTCTATGTCGCGGCCCCCAGCTCCACGTTGGATTTTGCGATGGCCTCGGGAGACCTGATTCCCATCGAGCAGCGCGATCCACGGGAAGTCACCCATGTCCAGGGGACAATGCCCATCGCGCCGGAGGAGGCGGCCGCATTCAACCCAGCCTTCGACGTGACGCCGGCGCGGTTGATCACCGGCATCATCACCGAGAAGGGGATCTTCGCGCCGGCGGAGCTGGCTGCCCGCATGGTGTAAGGGTCCTCTTTTCTTTGAGCCGTTGTTTCCGGTATAGTACCGCTCCATGATCGAGCGCACGCTTGCCATCATCAAGCCGGATGCCGTCGGCCGACACCTGATCGGAGCCATCGTGCAGCGGTACGAGCAGGCCGGCCTGCTCCCGGTCGGGATGAAGCTGTTGCGGATGACCAAGGCCCAGGCCGAGGGCTTCTATTATGTCCACAAACAGCGGCCGTTCTTCGACAGCCTCTGTAGCTTCATGTCCTCCGGCCCCATCGTGGTCTTGGCGCTGGAGGGAGAGAACGCCATCCAGCGGCATCGCGACCTGATGGGCGCGACGGATCCGGCCAAGGCCGCCGAAGGCACGATTCGCAAGGCGTACGGCGCCCACATCGAACATAACGCCGTTCATGGGTCCGATTCCGCCGAGACCGCCCGGTTCGAGCTCGCCTATTTTTTCGGCGCCATGGAGCTACCGCAACGCTGAGCACGCTTCGCTCGCCTGCCACACCCCCACCCATCCCTCCCCCCTCGAGGGGGAGGGTGAGGGTGGGGGGGCCTAGTTTCTGGATAATAGGTGTTTGCACGGTCATTCTTCTGGCGACGATGATATCGTGCTCCTCGCGGGTCACCAGGCCGCCTGATTCTCCGGCGAAGTCCGCGAAGACCGCGATGCCTTCCCGTGAGGTCATTGCTGGAATCCTACAGTCCGGCAGGCAGGCCTTCACGCAGGGACACTACGAGCGCGCGATCAATCTGTTCCGCCGCGTTCAAGAAGGATATCCCAACGCACCCGAGCGGTCCGAGGCCATGCTGCTCTTGGCGCAGGCGCTGGAGGCCAACGGAGAAGCGGCCTCGGCTCTCACCGAGTATCGCCGTCTCGCCGGCGAGTTCTCACAGACGCCCCAGGCCGCGCTTGCCCGGACAAAGATCCCGGACTTGGAACGCCAACTGGCGACCATCCGACCGCCTGTGGTGTCTCAGGTAGTCGGCGTGTATGTCCGAACAAGCGGGATCGAAACCCTGGATGAGCGCGAACTTGTCAGACTTCGACAGTCGGGAACCAACACCCTGGTGGTGGAGGTCGCTCGAAACCGCACTTCCCATTCATTACCCGGTGTCTTTTTCAAGACCGATTGGGCCCCCGTCCTGAAGGATCGCCTGACCACTTTGGTGAGTGTGGCCCGTCGCCAGAGCATCCAGGTGTGGGCGGCGGTGTCTGTCCGCCGGATGGATTGGATTGACTCCACGATGGAATGGTCGGATTGGAGGTACAACCCCCAAGCTGCCGAGGTGAGGCGCGCCGACACGCTGGACCTTCTGCACCCTGCGGTGCCGGAGTACCTGGTGGGCTTCTTGACGGACCTGGCGGCGGCCGGGGCGCAAGGCGTGCTGCTTATCGCCGATCCTCCCTCCGGTCCCGGTGACGGGTTCAGCCCCCATGCCCTCCGCCGGTACGAACGCGAGATCGGGCAGGCCATTGATCCGAGCCGGCTCCAGCTTGCTCAATCCCGCGATCGCATGGGATACGCCCCTGAGTTCTGGCGCTGGGTGGGATGGAAGCAACGGGAACAACTCAAGGTCCTGGACGGCGTTTTGAGGGCGGTCCGTCGGGTCTATCCCCACCTGAAGGTGGCGATGGAGGTGCATCCCGAGGTGGTCACAAGCCCGCGGGCGGCGCTGGCCTGGTACGCGGAGGACCTCTTGGACCTTCGACGCTTCCGCCTCGATTACGTCGCCCTCCCGTACTTCTCCGCGCTGGACTCCTGGGTGAATAAGTTGGCTGAGAGCGTCAGCGGGGAGCGGTTGCTGTTGGTAGTTGAATCGTCTGAAGCTCGCCGAGCAAAATCCGCCCCGCTGCCGGCCGGTACGGGGTTGATTTACAAGGAAAAATCGGAACCGATCGGCTTGACAAACCAGGGTCGGTAATCTAGCATCCGTCGCGCCAAGTCGCATTAATCGAGGGGAAAGGGATGATACCGGAGAACTTGCGTTATCATAAGGAACACGAGTGGGTGAGAGTCGAGGGCTACCACGCGGTCATTGGCATCAGCGATCACGCTCAAGAGGCGCTGGGGGACATTGTCTTCTTCCAGTTGCCTCGGGTGGGGGCCAAGGTCTCCGTCGGGCAGGAGATCGGCGAGGTGGAGTCCACGAAAGCCACCTCCTCTCTTTATACGCCGATCAGTGGTACGGTGTCTAAGGTGAACGAGTTGCTTAACGGGCGGCCGGAGTTGGCCAACAAGGATCCTTACGGGGAGGGGTGGGTGGCCGTCATCGAGATGGCCGATCCTGCTGAAGTGAACAATCTGATGGACGCAAAGGCATACGAGGCGTTCCTTAAAGCAGAGTCCAAGTAACCTACCAAGCAAGGGAAAGTCCTGTGTCTTCATCGCGCATCGTCATCATCGGAGCCGGAACAGGAGGCTACGTGGCGGCGATCCGCGCAGCGCAACTGGGCGCCCAGGTGACCCTCATCGAGGCGGCGGTCGTCGGCGGGTTGTGCCTGAATTGGGGCTGTATTCCGAGCAAGGCCCTGCTCGCCTGCGCCGAGCTGGGTCAAAAGATCAAGAAGGCGGGTGAGTTCGGAATCACCATTGCGGGCCCGGTGTCGTATGATTTGGCCCGCATGGTCGAGCGCAAGAACAAGATCGTGGCCGGGCTCGTCAAGGGCGTTCGGACGCTGCTCAAGACGTGGAATGTGGAGTTGGTGGAGGGCCGCGGCGTCCTGGCCGACGCCAGGACGGTACGCGTGCTGAAGGCGGATGGGACCGAAGCCACCCTCAGAGGAGATGCGGTCATTCTCGGGACCGGCACGACGGCCCCTGCTCTTCCGAATCTTCCGCTGGATGTGACCCACGTGGTCAGCAGCCGGGAAATCCTGGACCTGACGGAGATCCCGGAGAGTTTGCTGATCGTGGGCGGCGGCGTCGAGGGCTGCGAGTTCGCCTCGCTGTTCAGCGCGCTCGGCGCGAAGGTGACGATCGTGGAGATGTTGCCCCGCATCCTCCCCGGCGAAGACGAGGAGGTGTCCGTCTTGCTGGCGGCCGAACTCAAAAAACAGGGCGTGACGATCTTGGCGGGGACGCGTGTTGACAAAGTCGCGGTCGGTTCCGAGGGGGTTACGACCACTCTGGCGACCGGCGAGATCGTCACGTCGGCCAAGGTACTGGTGTCGGTGGGACGGCGATTCAACACGGCCGGTCTTGGGCTGGAGGAGGCCGGGGTGGCCCTCGGCGGCCGTGGAGAGATTCTCGTCAACGAACGGATGGAGACCAGCGTGCCCGGCGTGTACGCGATCGGCGACGTGGTGGGGAAGGCCATGTTGGCCCACGTCGCGTCCACGCAAGGGAAAGTGGCGGTCCGCAACATCCTGGGCCATCCGATGGTCATGCGGTACGACGTGATTCCGACGGGTATCTTCACTTTTCCGGAGATCGGGCGTGTCGGGTTGACCGAGCAGGAGGCCAGGCAGCGGGGGCAACAGGGGCAATATGGAATTGACATCAAGGTCGGGAAGTTCCGGCCCATCGGCCTGGGTAAGGCGCATGCGGCCGGTGAGACGACCGGCTTGATGAAGGTTGTGACCGAGGCCAAGACAGGGAGAATTGTGGGCGTCCACCTCGTTGGGGCCCACGCGGCGGACCTGATCCACGAGGCCGCGGTGGCCATGCAGATGGGAGCCACTGCGGAGACCATCGCCGAGACCGTCCACGCGCATCCGACAATGCCCGAGGGATTGATGGAAGCGGCCGAAGACGTTGAAGGGATGGCGATCCATCTGGCGCGCCGGCGGGTCGGCTAGCCATGACCTTGTTGCAGTCCCTGGCGCTCAAGCTTGTGATGCTCGCGGTGACGGCGGGGATCCTCTATTGGGTCTTGCAGCAGGCGCGGGATGCGGAATTGGAGCAGTCGGTCGCGTTGCCGACTACGCTGCAGACGGCGATCCCCGGTGCCGACCACGCCGAATCAGAGATCGAGCTTGCGGCGACCGATCTCCTCGCAGGCAACAATGCGCCCGCCCCTGTCGTCTCTCCGGCAACATCGGGTCCGGTACCGTCCGAGTCTCGGACGGTTGCCGTCAAGACGTCCGCGCCTGAGCGCCGCCCTGTAACGTTTCCCCTGGACCTCAACGCCGCCCGATTCGAAGATTTTCTGGAGCTTCCGGGAATCGGGGAAAAGCTGGCGCAGCGCCTCATGGACTACCGCAAGAGCCACGGCGGCTTCCGCAGCGTGGAGGATTTGCGTGAGGTGTGGGGGATCGGTGAGAAGCGGATGGAGAGGCTCCGCCCCTTGGTGACGACGGCGCAAGCCCATGACTGAGCGCGGCAGCCCATGACCGAAATTGAACGACAACTCGAACTGATCGCCCGCGGGAGCGTCGAGATCATCCAGAACAGGGAGCTGGAGGAGAAGCTGACGTCTTCGATCAAGGAGCGGCGCCCCTTGCGCGTCAAGGCCGGCTTTGATCCCACCGCGCCGGACCTCCATCTCGGCCACACCGTCCTCATCCATAAGCTGAAGCATTTTCAGGACCTCGGCCATGAAGTGATCTTCCTGATCGGCGATTTCACCGGCATGATCGGGGATCCGACCGGGGTGTCGGAGACTCGAAAGCCTCTGACGAAGGACGAGGTCCGGCAGAACGCCAAGACTTACGAGCGACAGATCTTCAAGATTCTCGATCCCGACCGCACGACCATTGACTTCAACAGCCGCTGGATGAATGCCATGACGGCCGAGCAGCTCATTCACCTGAGCGCGCATCACAGCGTGGCTCGGATGTTGGAGCGGGACGATTTCCATACGCGCTATCATGATCAGAAGCCGATCAGCATCCACGAGTTCCTGTACCCGTTGATCCAGGGGTACGACTCCGTGGCCCTGGAGGCGGATGTCGAAATCGGCGGCACCGATCAGATGTTTAATCTGCTCGTCGGACGCGACCTCCAGCGCGCGTACGGCCAGCCTGCGCAAGTGGTGCTGACCACGCCTTTGCTGGAGGGCACGGACGGGGTCCGCAAGATGAGCAAAAGCCTGGGCAACTATATCGCGCTGGAAGATCCGCCCGGCGAGATGTTCGGGAAGATCATGTCCGTCTCGGACGCGCTCATGTGGCGGTATTACGAGCTGCTCACGACCGCCGACCTGGGAAGGACTCGTGCGATGCATCCGATGGAGGCCAAGCTGGGGCTGGCTCAGGAGATCGTCGCCCGCTACCACGGGACCGCGTCCGGGGAGCAGGCGCGCGCGGATTTCCAGCAGCGCTTCCGGGAACGGGAGTTCCCTGAAGAGTCGGCGGAGCGGAAGGTGCTGCCTGCCGAGTCCACCACGCTCGTGGCGTTGCTGGTGAAGGCGGGCCTTGCTCCCAGCAAGACCGAGGGCCGGCGCTTGATCGCTCAGGGGGGCGTTGAATTGGACGGCGAGAAAGTCACCGACGGCGACCGAGCCGTCACGGCCGAGCCTGGGCGCGAGTATCGGTTGAAAGTCGGCAAGAAACGGTTCGCCATCGTCCGGTTCGAGGCCAAAAGCTGAGTTGACTTGCTCTGAAGGGTGGCGGATAATCGCGGACGAGAGGAGCGGGAGTAGCGCAGTGGTAGCGCAGCGGCTTCCCAAGCCGTCGGTCGCGGGTTCAAATCCCGTCTCCCGCTCCAACAACTTGACTTTCATCGCCTCCTGGGCTACAACCTTTTTCGTCTTTCTTGCCACGAGAGAGGACAAAATGGACCCAGAGCCAACGAAGGGAGGTCCTCATGCCGATGACCGATAAAGTACAGAGGATGCCACGGTACCGGCTTTCGACGCCCGTGGACGTTACAGTGCTGAACGGCAGCGACACCTACTGGGGGAGCCTCATCAATCTCAGCCGGACCGGTGTCTCTATCATCTACTGGCAGTACCCGAAAGGGGACGAGAGTGTCAGGCTCCGCTTCCGTCTCCAAAGCACAGACAGGCGGGAGGTGAGAGAGGATTTGAACGCCCGTGCCGTCTGGAAATCCGGAGAGAACGTGGGGCTGCGATTCGAGCAGTCCCTGATGAGCGATTCGCCCGTTCTCCAAAAGGCGCCGTGTCTGGTGGGGCGTCTGGTGGAGAAGGAAGCCGGACTGTAACAGGTACGGTGCTGTTCTAGACCTCTGGCGGTTCGTGCAACGCCAGCCTTCCCTGGACCAGATTGATTACTTCAAAGACTATGCGGTCGTGCGGGTGATGAACGGGTGAGAGACCCGGCCCGGCGGCGGGCGTGCGCCTACACGGCTTTTTTGATATGGCCGTTGCGGATGCAGCGCGTGCAGACCCGGATGCGGCGAGTCGCTCCGTTGATCAGCGCGCGAATCGTCTGGAGGTTCGGGCTGAAGATCCGTTTGGTCCGGTTGTTGGCGTGGCTCACGTTGTTGCCGACCGCGCGCCCCTTGCCGCAAATTTCACATGCTCGTGCCACTGCCGTGCTCCCTTCCGATTGTGTCAATCCGGGCTGCATGCTACCATAGCGCCGCTTCGTTGACAAGAGAACGCCTTCCCGATGGACAGACTGAAGGAGGTCATTCAGGTTCTCGCCCGCCCGTTGGAATTCGCCGCCCGGAGCGGGCCTAACGGCATCGCGGCGATCAAGGACCTCGGCGGCTTCGTCTCTCAGCAAGTATTCAGCGCGCTTGGTCAGGCGGTCCGTCCCTCGGTCGTCGAAGCGGACCTGCTCCACCTCGCCCAGCTCTTTGCCGATTATGACCGGTTAGCCCCTGCCGCTCGTGTTGAGCGGGTCACCAAAGCCCGCATGCTCCTGGTGCGTCTCCAAGGAATGGTAGAGGCAGCACAACAACCCTCGAGGAATCTCCCGAAGCCGGCATATCGCCTCTGGGAATGTCCGATGCAGTACGTGCGCGGCGTCGGGCCCAAGAAGGCTGAGGCGCTCGCCCGGGCGGGAATCCGCACGGTTGAGGACGCAGTCTGGTCGCTCCCCTGGCGCTACGAGGACCGGACGCAGGTCCGCTCCATCGGCAGTCTGGTCCCCGGGCAAGAGGCGGTTGTGGAAGCCGCAGTCCAGACGGCTGCGCTCAAGGTGACCCGCCACCAGCGCAAGAAGCTGGTCGAGGTGACGGTCGCGGACCGGACCGGTCAGCTCCACCTCATCTGGTTCAACCAGGCGTATCTGGCGGAGACCTTCCGGGTCGGCCGGCGCGTGGTGCTCTACGGCCTGGTCAAGCCAAGGAACGGGCGCTGGACGCAACTCCAGATGGAGAATCCGGTCTTTGAATTTCTTGACGAGGGAAAGCCCGACCTCACGCACATGTGCCGCATCGTGCCGATCTATCACGGGCGGGAGACCAAGGCGCGGCTGATGCTCAGCGACCGCCTCCGCGCCATCATGAAGGGGCTCGTGGATCAATACGCGGACGGCGTGGTGGATCCTCTGCCCGCGGAGATGCTGCGGCGTCGGCGTCTCCTCACGTTTGGTGAAGCGATCAGGGGCGCTCACTTCCCCCCTCCAGGCGCCAACCTGGACGACCTGAACCGCGGCCGGACCCCGGCGCACCGGCGCCTGGCGTTCGAGGATTTTCTTCTCCTCGAGTTGGCCCTGGGACGCAAACGGGAAGACGTTCAGAAGGAAGCGCGGCTCCTGAGATACGACCTTGAGACTCCGCTGCCCCGGCGCCTGTTGGAGGCCCTGCCGTTCCACCTGACGGATGCTCAGGCCCACGTCCTTCGGGAGATCCAGCGAGACCTCGCAGCCCCCCATCCGATGAATCGGTTGATCCAAGGTGACGTCGGCTGCGGCAAGACCGTGGTGGCCATGCTGACGATGCTGGTGGCCGTCGGGTCCGGTTTGCAAGCCGCTCTTATGGCCCCAACCGAGATTCTGGCCGAGCAGCATTACCTGACCCTGCACAGTCTTATGGAGCCGCTTGGGGTGTCGTGTGTCTTGCTTGTCGGGAGGCGAGGCGGAAAGAGACGGTCGGCGGCGCTGGCCGCCATTGCGGATGGAGCGGCCGGGATCGTGGTCGGCACCCACGCCCTGATTCAACAGAACGTCCGGTTCCGGAAGCTCGGCTTGGCCGTCATTGACGAGCAGCACAAGTTCGGCGTGCTCCAGCGCGCGACCCTCAAGGAC
>CAZITU010000094.1:0-10399 GCA_964542245.1 uncultured Nitrospirales bacterium
AAGAAGGGCGTGCCGCACCTTCTGTTCATCGTCGCCGGCGCCCGGTCTGCGATCATTCAACTCGCCCCTGATCTGTCCCAGGTACTTGGGGGCGTCGTTGCAAAAATCAATGATGAACGCGTGCGGCCAATCGTACCGCTCCTTGATCGGCTTCTGCGGAGTCCGCCCGTCGAAGATCGTGACGTAATCAATGGACTTGGCATAGACGAGGAAGGGCTTGTCCGGTCTTGCGTGCCGACGCTTCCATTCGTGCACCAGGCGGGTCAGTTCCTCGATCAGGCTGGGATCCGCTCGTTTGTCCACGAGCTCGTATTCAAAGTCGTAGGCGATCTGGTCGAGGGTCACCACGCGGGGGTCATACACGTATTCATAGGCGAGTCCCGGACCGAGAATGCGGATCCCGTTTTTCGCCGGCCACTTGAAGTACGGGCTGAACCGTTCCAGCCAGAATTCGCCGATGACATCGGGCGGCTGGAGATGGAAGATCGAAGGCACCAGGTCCATTTGCCGGTGATAATCCTCGTTGGTTTCCGCGGGGAACCCCAACAGGATGTTCCAGGAGACGTGGATGCCGTAGTAGTCCATCCACTTTAAGGTCACCAGGTTCTGCATGGGGCTGACCCCCTTGTCCATTTCGTGCAACTGCGCCTGGCTGAGGCTTTCGATGCCCGGCTGAACGCTTCTCAGGCCGCCATGTGCCAGGGTCTGGATCTGCGGTCTGGTGAGGTTGCTTTTCGTTTCGATGAAGATATCCAGGTCGCACTTTTCCTTCGCCAGCCGCCCGAAGAGGCCGTCAATGTATTTCATCTCAATGATGTTGTCCACGAATCGGAAACGGTTGGTGTTGTACCGTCTGGAGAGCACCCGCATTTCCTCAAAGGCCTGCTCCGGCGTTTTAGAGCGAAACTCCATGGCCTGGGAGTTCAACCCGCAGAAGGTGCAGTGGTGTTTCTCCCCCCACCAACATCCCCGTGACCCTTCAAAGAGCAGGATGCGATTGAGTTTGAAGGACGCCTGGGGGTCCAACCGGTCGAGCCGTTCGAAGTAATCGTCGTAGTCGGGCGGGGGTGAGCGGTGAAAGTCGGAGTAAAGGTGGGGGTTCGGCGTGAAGTGGATCCGATTCTCCCGCCGATAGGCCACCCCCGGCGGGATCTCGTCCTCTTTGCCTTCAAGAATCCGTGTCACGAGGGTCGGGAAGGGAATCTCCCCTTCGCCGACCACCACATAGTCAATCCACGGAAAGGCCCGGAAATACTCCAGCCCCATCTCCCCGTCATAGTTGGCGCCCCCGAAGACGATCCGGACTTGGGGGCAGAGGTCCTTGATCAACTTGGCCATGGTCAGGCTGGCCACGTTCTGATCGAACATGGAGGTGAACCCGACCACGCGGTACCGCTCCCACTCGATCTCGGTCAGCGCCTGTGAGAGAAACTTTGGAGCATGTTTGGTTTTGATCTCCTCCAGAAAGGAGATCGAGCAACCGGTCTCCCGAGCGGTGTCTTCAAAGACCGGCTTGAAGGTCCGGGTGTAGTCGCTGTTTTTGGGATTGTCCCGAAAGAGCAAATGGGAGAAGAGCCATTCGCCGAACAAGGCCCGCTTTTCGCACAGCGCTTCGTACAAAGACGGCCCGATGTGATAGGCGAATCGGAGATTCAGGTGATGGCTCTTGGCCCCGATGCCGCGGGATTTCAACAGGGCGGAGAGGGTGCCCAATTGGATCGAGGGGTACTTGCCGGAGGCGAAGGGCATATTGACCAGCGCCACTTTCGGTTCGTTGCTCATGGCAAAAAAGGCTACTCTCCCTCTATGACCTAGTCAAGGCACAGTTCTTTTGCCAAGCGTCAGCAATCGTGGTAGAGTGCCCACATATGGGCACCCCCGCCGGTGAGTCTTTCTTACTGCAAACCGTCAGCGCTCTGACCGTCTCCCAGGGTCTTCGGGAATTTGCGCGGATCTTGGGGCGCGAGCTGACCCGTCGTTTCCGGTTTGATGTCGCCGGCCTGTACCTGTACAGCCACACCACCGGCGCGTTTTCTCCGGTGTCCGATGTGCTCGTTGATCCCGCCTCCGTGGGGTACCTCGTAGGACAACTGCCCGCCGCCGGGACGATGAAGGAAGCAGCCGTCAGGGCCGGTTCCGCACTCCTGTGTGACGACATGGGCGCTTCGCCCTGGACGGAAGGTCCGCTTGTGAGCAAGGAGGGGCTTCTGTCCGCTGTGGTCGTCCCATTGATTCTGGCATTGGGAAACGGGGAACGCGGAGGGTCCCGCACGATCGCCGTCATGTTCATGGGGGCCAAGTTGCGCGCGGCTTTCACCGAGGACGAACGCGTCCTTGTAGAGGCCCTGGCTTCTCGCATCGCGCCGGTGCTCCAGACCGTTCTGGCCTCGGAGGAGCGGGACGCGTTGGCGGCGATCAACAGCCGCGTGGCCGTCGGCACCGTGACCGTGGAAAGCCTGATGCCCGCGCTTGAAGACGTGATTCAGAAAGTGATTCCCCACGACATCACGTGCCTCGTGCGGTTCACCATCGGACCGGAAGGTCCCGGGTTCGAGCCGGTCCATTTCGGAGGGTTCGAGTTCGATTTCGCTCCATTGCGTCAATTTCCTTTTGAACGAACAGCCCCCGCCGAGATGCTGGTGACCGGCCGGCCGGTGCTGATCATCGGGTACGGCCACGGGCGGTTCGCCGAGGCTCCGTACATCGAGTCGGTCGGAATTCTTTCCGGCATGCTCTGCCCGCTGAAGGTCTGCGGCGCGCCCTATGGGTTCCTGGTGATCGGCAGCCGCCGCCGGAACGCCTTTTCGGAACGGGACCTCCTTCTGGCCGAGCAGGTCGGCCATCACCTGTCGGTGGCCATCTCGAACATTCTGGCCTACGAGGAAATCCGAGGCCTGAAGGACCGACTGGAGCGCGAGAACGTCTATCTCAAGGAGGAAATCGGAGCCTCCGTAGATTTCAAGGAACTTGTGGGAGAAAGCCCGTCGCTGCGGAAGACCCTGAAGGCCATCGAAAAAGTAGCGGCAACCGATTCAACGGTCCTGCTGACCGGGGAGACCGGAACCGGAAAAGATCTGGTCGCGCTGGCCATTCACCAGCTCTCGCCCCGCAAGGACAAGCCGCTCATCAAGGTGAACTGCGCGGCTTTACCCCCGTCGCTGATCGAGTCTGAACTGTTCGGCCACGAGAAGGGCGCCTTCTCCGGCGCCACGACCCGCCGGATCGGCCGGTTCGAGCTGGCCGACCAGGGGACGATCTTTCTGGACGAAGTGGGCGAGATTCCGCTCGACATCCAGGTGAAGCTCCTGCGCATCCTCGAGACGCATGAGCTGCAGCGGGTCGGGGGCAGCCAGACCTTCAAGCTGAATGTCCGGGTGATCGCTGCGACGAGCGCCGACCTTGAGCAGGCGGTAAAGGCGGGGACCTTTCGCGCGGACCTGTACTATCGGCTCAAGGTGTTTCCGATCCGCGTCCCGCCGCTTCGGGAGCGGCGCGAGGACATCCCGATGCTGGCCGGGCACTTCGTCAAGAAGTATGCGGACCGGTATCGCAAGGGCATGACTCGCATCGGCACGGCGGCCCTCCAGGCCCTTACCACCTATGCCTGGCCGGGGAACGTCCGCGAACTGGAGCACGTGATCGAACGGGCGGTGATCCTCGCTCACGGGTCCGTGCTCACCGTCGAGGAGTTGGAAGGCGACGCGGCGACCGATGCGTCACACCGGACTTCCCACGGGCAGAAGACGCTGGCCGAGGTCGAGCGGGTGCACATTGAGGACATTCTCACGCAAACCAACTGGGTCATTGCGGGGAAGAGAGGCGCGGCCGCTCGCCTCTCCATGAAGCGCTCGACCTTGCAGCACCGCATGAAGAAGCTCGGCATCAAACGACCGACCGGAACCTGACTCCCCTCAGACCAATGAAGGGGAGGTACCTCCACCCATTTCGAAAGGGAGGGGATAAACCCCGTCCACTACATGAAGATAGCGGTTTGACAGCCGGTCTACGGTGTTGTGGCACCACGAGTCCTAAGGATGAGGTCTAACTTTAGGTTGAACGTACGGGCAGCCAGCGTGGTGCCACTATTGAGGGTCGTGCTGGCCCGCCGTTCACCAAAACGTTCGACGACAACGCGAAGACCATGAACAATCGTAAGAAAATTCATGTCTTACTGCACCTGTCTGCTGGCAGCGTACTAGTGCTTGTATCTATCCTGACCGGCTATATTAAGGGCTTTTCTTTGTACTGGAGACCGGTGCAATCGGCGATTCTCGTAGCTGGACTGGTGATCATCTTGATAGGATTCATGACTCAAACAGGAGCCGTTGCTCGCACATCAGCGAATCTCTGCCTGTTCATACTAAGCATTTCCATAATCCTTTCATTGTGTGAAGGCTTCTTTCGGTTGGTTGGGTTTGACTTTGCCCGGGAAGAGGAGGCTTGGCGAGAGACACCCCCATATTACAGGTTACCAATTGTTCCAACGGGCGAGGTCTTTTTCAGGCGTCCTGGCCCTGAAAAGTGGACTGGACACGTGCTCAACACTCGGCTTCAGCAGCTCCATGTCTTACCAAACCCGTACGGGGATGAGCCATTGATCAGAGTCCAGTACGACAAGTTAGGGTTTAGAAATGAGGACGACCTCTCGGACTGGGAAGTCGCAGTTGCGGGAGACTCGTTTACCGAACTGGGCTATTTGCCGTACGATCAGCTATTCACAACGATCCTGGGCAAGACTATGAACGTCCGAGTGTTGAATCTTGGGACAAGCTATACAGGGCCGCTCACACAACTCAGTTACGTGCAGGACTACGGTGTCTCTCCGAGCACCAAACACGCGATTATCGTTTTTTTTGAGGGTAATGACCTGGATGATCTCGGTAGAGAATACGCTGCTCTGGCCCGATTCCGTGAGACTGGTGAACGCGAATATCGTGAGTTCAAGAAACAAACGTCAATGCTGAGAGCGCTTTTCAGACTCCGCTATACTCTTATGCCCCAGAAAACGGCCGATGCTTGGGTGAATGCGTACTTCAAATCCGCACACGGTGACATACCAATCTCGCTCGATTACACGCCACCAGGTAAAGCTCAAATACCAGCGGAGCGTATGCACCAGTTGGAGTACTTCTTGCACAGATATGCTGCATTCACACAAGGACGGGGAATCAAAGCCTGGTTGGCCTATATGCCCTGCAAGCTAAGGGTTGTTCATGGCCAGATTGAATTCTCTGAAGGCGCCCCTGAAGAACTGAGGAAGTGGGGACCTACGGACCTTCCTCAAGTAATCTCAGCATTGAGCGATCGGTATGGAGTTGAGTTCATTGACTTGACACCCGCTCTCGTGGAGGAAACCGAAAGCAGCAGGGAGCTTGTGTTTAACTCGATATATGAAACTCACTTAAATTCGCGGGGTTCCCTGGTTGTTGCCAAGGAAATGGCGCGTCATCTTTCAGCCCAGGATTCGCTGTCGCCGAACAATCGCGCTGCAGCCGACGCGGTGAACCGCGCGGCTGAGCGCTAACGTTAGGGTGGTGGTTCCCGCCGTAGTCTCCCGGCATGATTCAAGAGGCAGGCACCGTTGGGGTCTCGCGGGAGGGGGTAAAGCTCTCCCCTACGGCTCTTGGGCGGGGGGTGGGAAAAAGATTCATAATTTCGTGGTTTGACAGCCCGTCGAATGGGAGACTAGAATTTTACAGGCTCACCCGGCGAGTCTCCCGATGCGAAGTTATTGGTCAGACGAGGCAGCCGCCCATCTGGATGGGCTAGAGGCGCTCGTCTATGCCTCCCGGAGGATCGGGGAAGACCCTGCATTGGTCCTGTGGGGGGGAGGAAATTCGTCCGCGAAGGTGACGATGAAGAATCACCTCGGCCGGGACACCCGCGTGCTCTGGATCAAGGGAAGCGGGTCCGATATGCGGACCATTACCGCCAAACAATTCACCCCGCTGCGTCTCGATGAGCTGCTGCCGCTCATGGAGCGTGAGGCGATGAACGATGAGGAGGTGGTGGCCTATCAGACCAAGTGCACGACGGAGCCGGGAGCGCCGAAGCCCTCCATCGAGACCCTGCTTCATGCATTCATTCCGGCTCCGCATGTCTACCATACCCATGCAGATTTGATCTGCGCGCTGACGGTTACCTCTGACAGCCAGAAACTGATCCGGCAGGTGTACGGGGAGGACGTGGGCCTCATTCCGTACCTGCGACCCGGATTCGCCTTAGCCAAGCTGGTGGGCGAGGCGATCCGGAGGAATCCCGGCATGCGCGCGATCGTTCTGGACAAGCACGGCCTGGTGACCTGGGGAGAGACCCCCAAGGCGGCTTACATAGAAACCATCAAAATGGTCCGGGAAGCGGAACGGTTCATTCACCGTGCGCGTGCCCGAAACGGAAACGCCGCTGCCGAGCGGGCTCGAGGGGCTCTGCGTGACCGCGAAGAGCGCATAGCGGCTGTGATGATGGCTCTGCGCGGCGCAATCGGCCGGCACGAACGGATGCTGCTCCTGCACGAGGATGGCCCCGAGGTGCTTCAGTTCCTCAGCGAGCCTCGGGCCGGCGCGCTGTCCCAGATCGGCCCCTTCACTCCGGACCATATCCTCCACACCAAGGCGAAACCGTTGTTTCTGGAGCTGCCGCAGTCTGCGGAGCCTGAGGCGATAGATGAAGCGGTCCGAAAGGGCGTGGAGCAGTACCGCCTGGAGTACCTCAGGTACTTCGAGCGCCACAGCGCCCCTGGTGTGACCATGCGAGAGCCCACTCCACGGGTGATCCTAGTGCCGGGTCTGGGACTCATCACAACCGGGAAGGATCGGCGAGCCTGCCGGATCGTTCGCGACCTCTACGTGCATACCATGCGGGTGATCAGAGCCTCGTCGGCGATTGATACATACACCGCATTGTCTCCCAAGGACCTTTACGATTTCGAATATTGGCCGATGGAACTCTACAAGCTCACGCTGCTTCCCTCGGAGAAGGAGTTTTCCCGGCACATTGTGCTGGTGACGGGGGCGGCCGGCGCGATCGGACGGGCGATCAGCGAGCGCTTCGTGAGTGAAGGGGCGGTGGTGGTCCTGACCGACCTGGACGTGACCAAGCTCCGCGAGCAGTCCGCCGAGTACAACCGCTGCGTGGGCGAGGAGCACACCGTCCCGCTCGTCATGGACGTTGCAAGGGAACGGAGCGTGCAGAAGGCGTTTCGGGAAGCGATCTCGATGTTCGGCGGGCTCGATATCGTGGTGTCCAATGCCGGCATTGCCCGCTCGGCATCAGTGGAGCGTCTTTCGCTCGAGGACTGGCGCCACTCGTTTGATGTGAACGCCACCGGGCACTTCCTGGTTTGTCGAGAAGCGATGCGGGCGTTCAAGCGCCAGAGCCTGGGAGGCAACATCGTCGTGATCGCCAGCAAAAACGTGGTTGCGCCCGGTAAGGAGTTCGGGGCCTATTCGGCCTCCAAGGCGGCCCAAGCCCAACTGGCCCGGGTCCTGGCCGTGGAAGGAGCGGAGTTCGGTGTCCGCGTCAACATGGTGAATCCGGACGGCATCTTTGAAGGCTCCGGCCTCTGGTCCCAAGAGATGCGGCGGGAGCGAGCCAAGGTCTATGGAATCCCGGTCGCCCAAATCGAAGAGTACTATGCCGGCCGGAATCTGCTGAAGACCCGAGTCAAAGCCGGCGACGTCGCCGAAGCGGTGCTGTTTCTCGCCTCCAAGCGTTCAGCCAAGACCACGGGAGCCATGGTCCCGGTGGACGGCGGGGTGAAGGAAGCGTTTCCCCGGTGAGGCCTTGCATTTCCTAACCCGGTATTTCATCATACCCCCCGATTGCTCCCCTCGATTTCCTGTGTCGTGAACGAGTGTCCTCTGGGAGGGACGTGATGCCCAAGCGTACAGATGATTCTGCGCCCATTCTGGTGCCGCGCGCGCTGGTCACGCAACTGCTGCGCTTGTATGACTATCCGGACCCTCGAAGGCCCGGCCGTGTGATCCGGGGCTACGACCGGGCGCACGCGCTGCGAACGGCCCGCATGTGCGCGGCAGTCGCACGACGCCTGGGACATCCGGAGCGGCGGATCGTCAGCTACCAGATCGCCTGTCTGCTGCATGACCTCGGGCGGGCCGGTCTCGACCAGGAATTGTTCGGCAAGATCTGGTCCTGGGCCAGGACGAACGGAATCCCGACCAGGCCCCGCGAGTGGCGGGCGGTCCATCCCGCCACATCCTATGGTCGGGAAACGGAGGCCTTTGTTGAGAAATACGGGACCGAGCTGGACAAGCTCGGGGTGCCGCTGGACCGGTGGACCTACGAGCAGGTGGAGATGCGGTTGGGATACGCGCGCCGCTTGGCCCGCCAGTTGCGGGTCGCCAAACCCAAGCTCGCCGCGCTCGGCGTGCGGTGGGCGCCATGGATGGCACGCGTGATGTTGTTCTACTACTATCCCGAGAAACTGAACGGCGCGCCCGATTGGGTCCGCGAGCTTGCGGAAATCCTGGTCTCGTGCGAGCAATTCGAGGCGTACAGCAACAGCCGGCGCGGCCGGGACTACTACACGCGCACGAAGGAGACGCTGGCCGACGCCTTCGCCTACCTCGACAAGCTGCGGATGGAGGGCATCCTGCGCGCCTCCGTGGTCAGCACGGTGTGCGAACTGACCGCCGAGGGCGCCTTTGATCGGATCCTGGCCGAGGCCCGAGGAACCCCCCTGTCGAGAGCGGAGGCAACATACCTGCGCGAGCGGGCCGCGGGGCTAAAGTGAGAGAGCCATGAGTGTCAAGACCACACGCATGACCCTCTCGATGCGCGGCGGCACGCAGATCGAGAACATCACGAAGCGGGTTCAGGAGACGGTAGCCGACTCGGGACTTCGGGCCGGTACGGCCACGGTCTTCATCAAGCACACGACCGCCGCCGTGATGATCATCGAGGACGAGCCGGGCCTCCGCGCGGACACGAAGACGGTGTGGGATCGCCTGATCCCGCCGGATCCACGCTGGGAGCACAACACCCGTAACGCCGGCGAGGATAACGCCCACAGCCACCTGCGGGCGCAGATGCTCAATCCCGCGGTGACGATCCCCTTCGCGGACGGCGCCCTCCTGCTGGGTACCTGGCAGCAGGTCGTCGTGGTGGATTTCGATACGCGAGCCCGCAAGCGGGACCTCGTGGTCCAGGTGATAGGCGAATAGAGCCTGGCATGCGCCCGTTCCCTTGCGCCTTCGGAGCGGCGGCGTCCGTATTCTTTCTTGTGTCCCCCCTGAATGGCCTTGCCTGTGTGGTCCAGGTGGACGACCCGGAAGTGGTGTTTCCACTTGACAAGCTGGACCGCCAGGCCCTATGCCGACTGGCCGCGGTAGTCAACGACTACACGACCCACCGCAATGTCCCGCCCACACTGACCCCCGTTCGGAAACCGGTCTATGATTTCCTCGTGGACCATCCGGTCTTGACCTCCGTCCTGGTGCGTAATCTGGCGCTCGCCGGATACCGGTTCACTCGCATGGGGGCGGACCTCTGGCATGGCGACGACGGCCAGGGCGCCGAGGGCCTGATCACCCTTCTATTCCAGGACACCACGCGGCGGGTGTATCACGTGCAGGGGAGCCATCGCGGGCGTATCTTCCCGCTGATTACCGGGGAAGCCGTCGTCATGCTGAACTACCACGCGAAGTCCGAGGCTGACGGACGGGAATACGTCGAGACGAAAATCACCACCTATTCCAAACTCGACAATCCGCTCCTGGCCATGCTGGTTCGGGTCCTGCAGCCCATCCTCCGGCGCGTGGTGAACGAGAAGCTGACCCAGGCGTTCATCATCGTCCAACGACTCGGCGAATTGATGGCCGCCGATCCCGAGCAGGTGTACCGGCAGATCGAGACCACGCCGGATTTGGACCCGGCGGAAGTGAGAGCCTTGCGGGCGCTGCTCTTGCCGTCCCTCAAGAAGGGATAGGCGCGCCGCCCCGTGGCCGCCCATGCGATATTAATTCCGTTCGCCCTGAGCATGTCGAAGGGCTCCCCAAACAAGATTCCCTCTCCCCACCGGTTCAACCTTCCCGCGCGTCAAGGTGTCTCATAGTGCATGACGGATCGTCATGCGGACTCGATTCAGATCAGGCCGGGGGAGGCGGGAAGGTTCGTCATCGTCCTTCCCTATACCCCGGAGCGCGTGGCGAAGATCAAGACGGTGGCCGGCCGCCGCTGGCATCACAAAGAGAAGTATTGGACGGTGCCCCACACCGATGGAGTGCTCGCCTCCCTGCTGGCCCTCTTTGCCGGGGAGCCGGTGGAGATGGAGCCGTCGCTTCGTCCTGCGAGGGACACGGACCATCGGGAGCCGCTGCCTGAACCGGAGACCCTTCAAACGGTGGCGGCCACCCCCCAACTCCTTGACCAAGTACGCCAG
>CAZITU010000095.1:0-10346 GCA_964542245.1 uncultured Nitrospirales bacterium
TGATCCGGGCTGCGGGCTCTATCGGAAATCCGGCCATTCGGTCTTACTCCTTTCGTTTTCTTGGGCAGGGGGACAACCGCCACGATAACAGGTTACTGCAGGAGAAGCGGAAAAGAAAAGGGATTTTGACACCCCTCCATCGGCATGTTAGCGTGGACTATGTCCCTGCACGGTACCTTACGGCTATTCCTCGTCCTGGTATTCGCTTTCAGCATTGGCCCGTCCATACACGCCGATCCGGCCGCGGGCCCCATCCCGCCGACCCTACCCTCATTAGTCAGAGTATTCGTTGAAACCCCCGATGCCGAGAAAGCGGACCGGCTTCTCGGGGAGATTCTCGGCCGAGAGGATGCAACCATCGTATCGGTGTGGGCTATTCTTGGGGCCGGTCGGGCCTATACGAAGGAACCTTTGGGAACGCAGCCCAGCCAGGACGTCCGGGTAGGCAATCGCATGTTTCATTACGGATTGTATGTCCCCCACACCTACAGCCCCGGCAAAGCTTACGGGCTCGTCATCTGCCTCCATGGAGCGGGCTTTACCGGCGATACCTATCTGGAGCGCTGGCAGACCCGTCTTGGCGACGAGTATGTCCTGGCTTGCCCCACCCTACGCACAGGGAACTGGTGGACCAGAACCGCCGAGGATCTGGTCCAGGCCACGATTCGAGCCGTCTCGGCCAAATATCACATTGACCCTGACCGCGTGTTTCTGACCGGCATGTCCAACGGCGGGATCGGAGCGTATGTGATCGGCGCGCACCATGCTCGGCGTTTCGCCGCCGTCGTGCCGATGGCCGGCGGCATTGATCCCGTGCTGATGCCATTTCTTGAAAACTTCAGCCAGACGCCGCTCTATATTATCCACGGGCAGCAAGACCAGGTCATGCCCGTGGAGCTCAGCCGCACCATCGCGCAGGAGCTGACTCGCCTGGGGGCTCCCTATGTGTACCGGGAGCATGATCGGGTCCACCCGATGGCCGGGGGGCATTTTTTCCCCCGTGAGGAATTGCCGGATCTGGTTGCCTGGCTGGGCCGGCAGCACCGGGAGCCCTATCCGAAGAAGCTGACGGTCGTGCGGGACGCCTCCCACCTAGAGTCCTTCGGCTGGTTACGGATAGATGCGACGGACCGCATCGCCGAGTTTTCAGAAAACCTCACCGATCGCCATGATGACGCCATCGCCAAGCGCCTGTATGCAAAGCTGGTAGCCGAGATCGTAGGCGGTAACCGAATCGAGGTCCACACGCAACGCATCCGGCGCTTCACGCTCTATCTCAATGACAAGCTGGTGGACCTCTCCCGTCCGGTCACCGTGGTCACCAACGGCGCTGTCAGTTACCAGGGGCCGGTAGCTGTCAGTGTCCGGACCCTCCTGAGAGAAGCCCGCCTCCGCCAAGACCCACGGGCGCTCTTTCCCGGCACGATTACGATTGATGCCGCGCCCCCCCAATGAGCCCACCGCTTCGTCCCTATCCCTCCACCGGCATGACCGCGTACCCGGTCAGCTTACGAGTCAACGACCCGCGCTTTGATGATCCCGGATGTCTTGATCCCCTGTAAACCAGTCCCTTTCCTATTGGGCTGTTCAAGTTCTGACCGCTCTGTTCAAAAATGTTGATGGTCGCATCGCTGTCCTGGGCCGAACAGCCTCCACAAACCTCAAATAAATTGTTGCGTTATCTATTCAGTCTGTCCGGGCCATAGGTTTATTTTTCGGCACAGCACTTGCTTCGTTCGTTTAATGACAAGAGGTTCACAGACCGATACGGTTAAGTAGTTCAAAACTCCCCAGATCAACCAATAAGCGGGAGGGTGGTCCCATGGTTATAGACACGAGATTAGAAGCCCCCTATGTCATTCAAGGGCCGACTCATTTCCTCAACGAAAAAGCCTTGCTTTCCACCATCAGGAAAAGCGACCCCTGGTGTGACACCAACGATGATCCCTCGAAGGGAATCCTTTATGGGTCGCTGATGGGCAGCCTCTTGTGGTCGGCAACCTGGCTGCTGTTCATTGTGTTCTGATTCGTTAGAACGGGGCAGGATTCATCGCTCATGGAGCGGAGAAAGCCGGCAGGGACCGACCTTCGGGAGCGACCGGGATTCCGGACTGATTGGTCCCGATGATGTTGTCGGCCAATTCGGCGTGGGCTCCATCGTGGACGATGATCCCTCCTCCGTTCTTGACGATCGTGTTCCCAACCACGACTCCCTTGGACCCGGCCTGAAATACGACAGCCTCGAACAGATTGTTCGTGATCATGTTGCCCTCAACACGCACCTCTGACTTCCCCGCAATCGTGATCCCATGGTCGTTATGGTGGATCTCGTTGCCCACCACTTCCCCTTGGGCATCCGAGAACGACACGCCGGTGGTCTCGCTGTCCCCGAGCAGGCAGTGCTCGATCCGGATCTCCTTGGCCTGTTGGACATACAGAAGCCCTTGAACGCGGACATTCGAGAGAAGAATCCGGGAGCCATTGAAGATGCCGACGGCCAGCCCGCCGTTCTCGGAGATGGTCAGATTGCGGATCTCGATCTCGCTGGCCCCATAAGGCCACTTTCCGATCCGGAACGCGCCCACCCGTTTTAGTCCAAGGATCGTGACCTTGTCGCGTGATTCGCCCACCAACCGAAGCCGGTCCTTGCTGTGAACGACCACGTCCTCCCGATAGTTGCCGGCCTTGATGACGATGGTATCCCCCGGCATGGCATTGTCGATCGCCGCCTGAATCTCGGAGTAGGCGCCGGACCGGTCCTGGGCCACGACCACGACTCGCCCGGGCGGAGACACATCGGCGCCAGCCGTGCCCCCTGTGAACATCAGCCATCCGAACCCAAGCGCCACGCTGATCAGGCCGATCCGGTGCCGGCTCACCTGAAGGCTCCCGTGCCGATCAACCGCACCGCATCCACCATCGCCTTAAACCCCTTGCGGTTCAGGAGAGAATGCAAGTCGCTCCAGAGGAACCCTCCTTCCGGGGCGGAACCGGCAGTCTTTTTGAATTCGTAGATCACTTTATCCGGATACCGCGCATCAACCGCATGGGCCTGCATCCACCCTGTCAGCAAGTAGGCCACGGCATCACCGAACACCGCCGCCTGCGTATCATTGAGGCCCAACCGCTTGCCGGCAAGGAAAGCAAGCGCCGAGTACAGTTCGCTATGATCCGCGTCCTGGAACCGGACCTCCCCGGCCTGTGCCAAAGCAGCAAGTCGTTGGGTCGGATCCTTTGTCTCTTCCCCACCCCGAAATGACTGGCCACGGAGGCCGCCTTTTTCGAATTTGAGGACTCCCTGCAGCGCGGCGACCGATACCGCCGGCGGCAGACCCTTCCGATCGCGTTCCGAGACGATCCGCCATTCGTCCAGGCTCAATGCGCCGATGTCGCCGGCCTGGGCAAACGCCTTCTTGAAGCGGTCCCATTCCACGCCCAACTGGATTTTCATCGCCTCGTCGAGTAGGTCTACGCCCATACCGGTGCTCATAGCGGCGCGATTTTAGCCGCCTTTGCCGTGGCGATGCAATGTGCTATCGTTTCGGCATGCTGCTCGTCGGACTGACAGGCGGGATCGCAACCGGCAAGAGCACGGGCTCACGGCTCTTCGTGGAATGCGGAGCGCATCTCATTGACGCCGACCTGCTGGCTCGCGCCGTGGTCGAGCCCGGTCGGCCGGCTTACAATCAGATCGTCGAGGCCTTCGGGCCCGGCATGCTTCGCGCCGACGGAACGTTGGACCGGGAGCGTCTGGGCAGGCTTGTCTTCGAGAATGTCGCCCAACTCGAACGGCTGAACGCCATCGTTCATCCCCACGTGGCCATCGAGCAGGAGCGTCGAAGTCAAGAGATCGCCGCGGCGGACCCGCATGCCGTCGTCATCTACGACGCCGCCTTACTGATTGAAGCGGGAGCTCACAAGCGCATGGACAAAATCATCGTCGTGACCGCCGATGACCAGACCCAGCTTCAGCGGCTCATGACCCGCGACAACCTGTCGGAAGAAGAAGCCCGCAAGCGCATCCACGCCCAGATGCCTCTCGCCGAGAAGGTCAAGGTGGCCGACCACGTCCTCGACGGCACACTCCCCATCGAACAGCTCCGCCACAAGGTCAGGCGCATTTACGACGAGCTCACGCGCCAGGCCTAAATCCTTCCGCTTCACTTCCGTGCAACAGTCCAGCCTTCTGTGCTAAATTTCCCGCATGCGCAACGTCGTCATCATCGGATCCGGGCCGGCGGGGCTGACCGCCGCCATCTACACGGCCCGCGCGAATCTGTCCCCGCTCCTGATCGAGGGCGTGCAGGCAGGCGGCCAATTGGCCCTCACCACCGAGGTGGAGAACTATCCCGGCTTCCACCACGCCATCATGGGGCCCGAGCTCATCAAGGAGATGCGGGACCAAGCCGAGCGGTTCGGCACGGAATCCACCACGGGCGACGTATCGACCGTGGACCTCAAGCGAACCCCGCTCGCCATAACCATCGAGGCTGAGCGGACGATCGAGACCCGTACGCTAATCATCGCTTCCGGAGCCTCCGCGAACATGCTGGGGCTGGAGTCCGAGCGGCGGTTGCTCGGACACGGCGTCTCGACCTGCGCCACATGCGACGGCTTCTTTTTCCGGGGCAAGGAACTCGTGGTGGTCGGCGGTGGCGATGCCGCGATGGAGGAAGCGACCTTCCTCACGAAGTTTGCGACGCAGGTCACGGTGGTGCACCGTCGCGACCAGCTCCGGGCATCCAAGATCATGCAGGACCGCGCCAGGAAGAATCCGAAGATCGGCTTCATCTGGAACGCAGCGGTCGAGGACATCCTGGGCGACCCGGTGGTCACCGGCGTGCGGCTGCGGGACGTCAAGACCGGTGCCGTCACCGAGAAGCCCTGCGACGGCGTCTTCATCGCGATCGGCCACTCGCCTAACACCACGCTGTTCAAGGACCAGTTGAAGCTGGACGAGAAGGGCTACATCCTGACGCACGACGGGACAAAGACCAGCGTCCCCGGCGTGTTCGCCTCGGGCGACGTGCAGGACCATGTCTACCGCCAGGCCATCACCGCCGCCGGCTCCGGCTGCATGGCCGCCATTGATTGCGAGCGCTACCTGGAATCGCTGGGATCATAGGATTTCGGAAAAGGGGACTGTCCCCATTTCGACTCGAGTAGCCACGAAATGATGCTGCATCCCGGATTCAGAAAAGGGGACAGTCCCCCTTTTTACGTCATCGCCCACTACCATGAGCTCGCGCTGAAGGGCCGCAACCGCACGTTCCTTGTGGACCGGCTCGTGAGGAACCTCCGCGAAGGCTTGCGGGGGCTTGGTGCCCGCCAGGTCGAGAGCCTGGCCGGCCGCATCAGGATTTCCCTGGAAGATCCTTCCCGTTGGTCTACGATCAAGTCCAGGCTCGAAAGTACGTTTGGCCTCGCCAACTTCGCCCCGGCCATCTATGTCTCCAGCGATCTCGACACGATGACCGCCTCGATCTGCGAATCGGTCCAGGGTCTCCCGTTCCACACCTTCCGGGTGACCGCCAAGCGCGCCGATAAGTCTTATCCGCTGACCTCCATCGAGGTGAACCGTCAGGTCGGTGCTGCGGTCGTGGAACGCACGGGCGCCCACGTCAGTCTGGACAGCCCGGAACTCACCATCTTCATCGAGATCCTCGGCGCCGGCGCCTACTACTATTACGAGCGGTTCCCCGGAGCCGGGGGGCTGCCGGTCGGCATGTCCGGCAAGGTGGCCTGCATGCTGTCCGGCGGGATTGACTCGCCGGTCGCCGCCTACCGCATGATGAAGCGCGGCTGCCGGGCCGTCTTCGTCCATTTCCACGGCCACCCGTTCGTCACGCGCGCCTCGGCCGACAAAGCCGAGGAACTGGCCCGGGACCTTACCCGCCACCAGTACTATTCCCGTCTCTACCTGGTTCCTTTCGGGGACATTCAGAGGCAGATCGTCCTGTCCGCGCCGGCGCCGCTCAGGGTCGTGCTCTACCGGCGGCTGATGGTCAGGATCGCGGAGGAGGTGGCCCGCGCGAATAAGTGTTGGGCGCTGGTGACGGGCGACAGTCTGGGCCAGGTGGCCTCCCAGACCGCAGGGAACCTCACGGTGGTGGACGAGGCCGCAACTCTACCCTTTCTGCGTCCCTTGATCGGCATGGACAAGGTGGAGATTACGGAGCAGGCGCAGAAGATCGGAACCTATGAGACCTCGATCGAGCCGGATCAGGACTGCTGCCGTCTCTTCACCCCTCCCCACCCGACGACGCAGGCGAACCTGGAAGACATCCGCCGGGCCGAGTCCCGGCTGGACGTGCACGGCCTCGTCAAGCAGGCCATCGAGAAAACTGAGCTGCGCGAGTTCAAGTTCCCGGAGTAGCTCCGCCTATCGCCAGGTCACTTCGTCCCAGTATAGATGGACGAAGGTCTCGTACGGCGGGAAATTGGCCTTGTTCGCCTCCTTCGAGCGGACCCACAGGTCGATTTCCATGCCAGCCGGATCAGTTTCACCGCCAGGGAGTGTCCGCTTCATCGGATAGCGCACCTCGTGCGTCTTCTGATCGCGGGAGCGCTCCATCACCATGAAGTGGGCCGAATAGTCTTTGTAGAGTACCTCATCGTTCTTGAAGACTGTTCCCGTGCCCCACCCGGCCAGATACAGCCAGGTCTTGGGATACAGCGGGTCGCCGTTGCCGGAATCGCCATGCTCATAGACGCGGGTCGCGATGCCGCCGTCCTGGAAGGGCCGCGACTCCGCGAACCGCTCGAAGACGATGCGATACCGGTTCCCGCCTTCCACGAACTCGGCCGTGACCAAGCCCGTGTTTGCGCGCTCGTTGACATCTATCTCGATCGTCCCCTGCACCGGCGTCAGGCGCTTGCCGGCATAGTCGAGATGGTCCCACGGCGGACGATCCTGCATGCTCCCGACCAGGACTGACTGCTGCCCCTTGAGCCGAAACTGCCCGGTGTAATTCGGATGCTCGGTCGCTTTGAAAATTCTGGTGCCTTCATCGCCCTTCGGGGTTCCAAACTGCTGTTGGTCCGCCTGCGCTGAAATCGAGAGCGCCAGCATCAGTAAAACCCCAAGGGTGGGCACCCCTGCTGAATACTTTTTCAGGGACATCGCAATGCACCTCCAATAGTGGGTCCTGTCACCGAGCCACCCTGACGGAGCGCGACGAGACCCGAGTCTGCGGGGCCGCGACGGGCCGCGAGCACGCCAGGGCGACTCGGCGGCAGGACCCCGGAGCCGCAGGCGACAGAACCCGCATCAGGGCCGCATGGCGTGGAGCCGGGCGGCCATGGCGTCGGCCGGCAGCGTGTTGACGACATCGGCGGCCGTGACGCCGCCTTTGCGGGCCACGTTCACGCCGAAGGGCACGTCCGCCAACCCCTCCGTGCTGTGGGCGTCCGGGTTGATGCTGAACTGCACCCCCTTCTCCTTCGCATAGCCGCACGGCCGCCAATCCAGGTCGAGCCGGTGCGGGTTGGGGTTGATCTCCACGATCTTGCCTTGTGCCGCTAGGGGGTAAGTTAGGGAGTGCTTGGGGTGGATGGAGCTCCGGGAGTCCCACTTTGACTAGGCGACCCGGCTGGGCTAGTGGGAGCGCTCTGCTGCTTCAGCACATTCAGGTAATCGCTTAGCTTCGCAATGACCTGATCAAAGTTCTCTTCGCCGGCAATCGTCAGAAAGGCAAAACCAACGGCCATAATTTTAAGGGGAGTAGACCAGCCTGGAGCCTTCCTATACTGGTCTATAATGCGGCTAATCTCCTCCTTTTCGGCTTGTGTAAGGTTTTGGAACGACAGCAGCGAGGCCTCAAGGTAATGCGCGGTATTTTCAAAATCTTGCAGGTCCTTCATTTTATCAAACACTTTGGCCTGTCGTTCTGCAGCCCGCAGTCTGTCGATCTTTCGGTCGATGGTCTTAAGGACCGTGTCTAAAACGATGGCCGGACCGATCGCGTAATCCTTGCCGTCATCTGATCGGAAGGTGAAGAGCTTGGAGCGGAAGACGGCCATGCTCCCGAACCCAGCGACAACAGCAGTTAGCAAGAGATCCTGCTGGATGACGGGGAAGATCTGCGAGGGATAGCGACGAAGAAGCGCAAATGCTGCAAGTGAGACGAGGCCGTTCAAGAGTAAATATCCGATCCCGAAAGGGTTCGCTGAAGCCAGAATAGGTTCGTCACGGTATCGGCTTAGTAGCTCCGAGAGACCGGTCAGCATCCCAAAGACAAGGCTGGCCATCGCCCAGAACAATACGCGGGATAGCCCATCAGGTTCTGCTGTACGACCGATAACAGCTCCGACTCCGACCACCAGCAAGACGCCGACCAACAGGAGCGCCCCCTGAGCTACCCTTACCTTCTTCATCGAATCACCCTGCTTTGGAGAAGGAGAGAATCAGCCTATGAGCTTCGCCCCTCGGTCTGTCAGCCTGATGGTGTAGTTTCCTTTAAGGTCGTCCTTGGTAATCTCAAGGTAGCCTCTGGAGACCAGAAATTGCACGACTGGAATCAGAGTTTCAATTCGAATCCCAAGTCGGTCAATTAGATCAAAGACCTGACCAGCCTTGTTCGGCAGGGATGTCAGTCCCTCTAAGACCTGGCGCCCATATGCAATCAGGGTTTCTTCCATGAAGGGAGGAGATTCAGATTTCTCGGATGTCTGTTGTACGGACTCTTTCCGCTTAAGGAAATCCAGACCAAGCCGTTCACTGAACTTCTCTTCCATATGCCTCACCTCCTTCCGTACGGCCGTCCACCGAGACTGAATAGTGTCTTTAGTACACTTGAGGACGGTGCTGATATTAACGGAAGACTACTCCCTTGCATTCCGGGATTCAATGCCCTGCGCGAGTTCAAGTTCCCGGACTAGGGCCGCATGGCGTGGAGCCGGGCAGCCATGGCTTCGACTGGCAAGGTGTTGACCACATCGCCGGCGGTGACGCCGCCTTTGCGGGCGACGTTCACACCGAAGGGCACAACTTCGAGGCCCTCGGTGCTGTGGGCGTCGGGGTTGATACTGAACTTCACCCCCTTCTCCTTCGCATAGCCGCAGAGCCGCCAATCCAGGTCGAGCCGGTGCGGGTTGGCGTTGATTTCCACGATCTTTCCATATTCCGCCGCCGCGTTCAGCACCTGCCGCATGTCCACCCGATAACCGTCCCGTGAGAGCAGCAGCCGGCCCGTCGCATGGCCCAGCATTGTGACATAGGGATTGGCCAGCGCCCGGCAGATCCGGCGGGTCTGGTCCTCCTCGGAGAGATTGAAGCGGCTGTGCACCGACGCAATCACAAAGTCGAAGGTGGCCAGGACCTCGTCGGGATAGTCCATCGCACCGTCCGCCAAGATATCCGCCTCGATGCCCTTGAAGATCCGGATGTCCGGAAACTTCTTCTGCACAGCGGCGATCTCGGCATGCTGCGCGCGGATGCGGTCCTCCTTGAGACCGTTCGCGTAGAAGGCCGACTGGCTATGGTCGGAAATGCCGACGTAGTGATAGCCAAGCGCTCGTGCCGCCTCCACCATTTGCTCCAGCGTCGCCGATCCGTCGCTATAGACTGTATGGTTGTGGAAGATGCCTTGAATCTCACCAGACTCAACAAGAGCCGGTAAGCGCCCCGCCTCCGCCAGTTCAAGTTCGCCATGGCTCTCACGCAACTCCGGCGGGATATAGGGAAGACCCGCAGCGTCGTACACAGCTTCTTCAGATTCACCTCGAAGCGGAACTCCTCGTGCCGCCAATTTCCGCTGGAGGGCCTCCACATGCTCCACGCTTCCCGTCGCCAGCAACAACTCCCAGCCATAGTCGGCAGGCGCGACAAGATTGATGGTCACCGGAAGCCCCTGCGGAGATCGGGCCGTAATGCTATTCGCCTCGAACCGGGGCTCGATTTGAGCCACGTCTGGCACCGACCTGAGCGCCTGGGCCAATGCCTTCGCTTCAGCCCCAGCCGCGACGAGTGGAATGGCCTCGACCACTTCAGCCCTTCGCCGCAACGCCCCCGCCAGATCGGCTTGGGTAACGCCCGAAGCCGCACGCACGACCTCAAGGATAAGGTTTGCCTCCTCGATCACGTTCGCATAGAGGTGGAAGCCCCGGCGCCGCTTGAGCTGGCGGATGCCGGCCAGAATCTTTTCCTGCGTCTTCTGGCCGAATCCTTGGAGCCCCACCAGGCGATTCTCGATGCAGGCGTACTCCAGCTCGCCGACCGTGCTGATGCCCAGATGGTCATAGATCGCCTTGAGCTTCTTCGGCCCCAGCCCGGGGATCGCCGCCATGTCCAGCAAGCTGGCCGGGAAGGAAGCTTGCAACTCCTGATGCACGGTGGACCGCCCCGT
>CAZITU010000096.1:0-10337 GCA_964542245.1 uncultured Nitrospirales bacterium
TGTTCTGGCTGCTCCTCATCGGGGTCTTTTGGGTCAGCCATCGCTCGCTGAAGCGTAGCGAGGCCGCCGAGTGGGCATGGACCGCGGCCTACCAGCATCGAGAAGGTTCCTTCGCTCCGGTGATGTCCAAACAGGGACTCCTCAGGGATGGGTGAGAGGCCCGTGATGGTTCGCGGACTTGCCGGGACTGTCCTCATGTTCGTTGTTCTGATCAGTGGAAATGTGGCTACGGGGCAGTCGCTGTCTGGTGGCTCCGTACAGATTTTGGAGGATTTCTCCAAAGCAGAACCGGACGGCTTTCCGCAAGGCTGGCAGGCCAGTCGGAGCGAACCTCTCACGCGTAAGGCCTATGTGGTTTTCCGAGAGGGAGACCAAGCGTTTCTTCGGACTAAAGGCGTAGATGACCAGATGCGCATCAAGAAGCGCATCGCTTGGGATCCCAAAGAATATCCCGTCGTGATGTGGCGCTGGCGGCTGCGATCGGCTCCACCAGGGAGCGGGTTAATTGCCGCAGTATTTGTGACGCTGGACACAGATCTCTTGTTCATTCCCGTGTTCACGAAGTACGTCTGGCATCAGGTTGGACCAGCGGGAGCCTTGAAAGAAGGGGGCATGTTCAGTGGTTCTGAAATAATAGTCCGCAGTGGGTTGCAACCGGTTGGACAATGGGTCGAAGAGCGTGTCAACGCTTACTCTGACTTCGTCAAGATCCATAATCACGAGCCGGCTCCGCAAGCGTGGGGCATCTCCTTTGTTACCGGCCCCGGGGTCGAACTCGACATCGACAGCATCGGGCTTACCCGCCGATAGAAGGAACCGCGATGCGTGTGACCCTTGATATGCTCATCGGTGCCGCCGTGTTCGGTGTCGTGGGGGCGGCGATCGGCTACTACCTCGGTTCGGGTATGAGCATTGGGGTGGCCGCGGCCGTGGGGGTGACGTTCGGGTTCTTGATCGGGGTTTTGGGCGGACGCCAGTTCTTTGTCAGCATTGTGTGCGGGGCTTTGGCGGGAGGTAGTCTGGCGTGGCTCATATCGGGAGCTGCCGCAATTCCTTTGGGCGCCGCTTCGGGCGGGGCCATAGGAGGATTTCTCGGCGTCCAGATGGGGATGCTCCTGGAACTTTGGAGACAATCCAAGCAGGCTCCCGCCCCTGAGGCTCCGGTTTCGGACAAAGAGAATCTCCTATGAAGGACAAATGGCTCATGATTGGGGTCGGCGCCACCTTTGCGGCGTTCTTTCTCATGGTGATCAGCATGATGGCATTGTCCCGGCACTCAGCAAAGAACAAAGAGTTGCTGGCTCAGATACCGGCGCCCCCCCAGGCGTCCGTCGCCGCCGTCGCTACGGACTTCAGTCTCTACAAAACGATTGTCGGGGATGATGGACGAGAGATGATCGAAGTCCCGGAAGGGCCTTTTAAGATGGGCAGTAAGGAGGGGGACCACGACGAAGTCCCGGAGCATCAGGTCTACCTCGCGACGTTTTACATCGATAAGTATGAGGTCACCCAAGGCGAGTACGACCGGTTCTTTAAGATGACCAAGCGGGGCAAGCCGTTCGTCCCGGTCTTTGATGATGATCCCTCCAAGATCCTCAAACCGGAGTATGCGGCGATGGGGATGTCCTGGTCGGACGCCGCAGCCTATTGCCAATGGGCAGGCAAGCGCCTTCCGACGGAGGCAGAATGGGAGAAGGCGGCCAAGGGGGAGGGAAACCGGAGGTATCCCTGGGGCGATACCCTGAACGCAAAGCATGCGAATCTGGACGGTGAGGACGATGGCTTCAAGTACTTGGCGCCGCCGGGGAAATTCGAAGCAGGGCGAAGTTTTTACGGCGTGTATGATATGGCCGGCAACGCGGCGGAATGGGTGGCCGATACCTACGACGAGAAGTATTACGCCAAGACCCCCTATCGCGATCCGAAGGGACCGGAAGAGGGACAGAACCGGGTCATCCGGGGCGGGTCCTGGCGGGAATCCCCGATTGGGGCCAGAGTTTCCAAACGGTTTCAAGCCAAGCTCTGGCGCACCGATGCCACCATCGGGTTTCGCTGCGCGAAAAATGGACCCTAACGTTCGCCGGCCTAACCCCTCTGGTTCACGCGTATGCTCGATAAACGTCTGAAGTGGGCGTTCTTCTTGGTGACGCTGATTTTCGCGGGAATACCGCTGGCGGGGATCTTTCATGACGAAATTGAGGCGTTCTTCACAAAACTGACTGCCGCCTTCAGTGCCGACCGCCAGAGTGTTCTCGGCCAAGGCGATGGCGTCGAGAAACCTATCAGAGCCGTGACCCCTCCGGGTGTTCCCGCCGCTCCCCATGAAGCCATCAAGGAGGATATGCTCTTCATACCGGCAGGTGAGTTTTTGCGTGGTTACAATGGCGGAGGGTTCGATGAAAAGCCAGAAAGACGTATCTGGCTCGATGCATACTGGATGGACCGTTACGAAGTAACCTATGGGGCGTACATGGCTTTCGTAGCGGCGACGCAGAGTCCTAAACCGCTCACTCGGTATGTCAAGCATTTTGAGAAATTGAGCGGAGCGAACCAGCCAATGATCAATGTGTCATGGAACGAGGCGAATGCGTACTGTCGCTATCGTGGTGCGCGCCTTCCGACCGAGGCTGAGTGGGAGAAAGCGGCACGAGGACCACAAGGGCTCTTATTTCCGTGGGGAAATGAGGACAGGCCTGGGGGGGCCAACACTGGCAACCCTGACGCCTATGAGTTCACGGCCCCCGTGGGAAGCTTCCTGCTGGATAAGAGCCAGTATGGGGTGCACGACATGGCCGGGAATACGATGGAATGGGTGGCGGACTGGCACCAGGAAGACGCCTATAAGGAGACAGCGTCGAATCCAAAAGGTCCTGAGGCAGGAGCGTTTAAAGTGATAAGAGGTTCGTCATGGGAAACGGTCGGAAAAGAAACGCGGCTTACTGTTCGCCTCAAAGGAAAAGTCGAGCTCCTCAGGGACTTACGCGATACGCCGATAGGCTTTAATTTCAGACGTGAGACCGTCGGTTTTCGATGCGCCAAAAACGCCCAGGAAGGCCAAATGTAATGTGCTGAAAAGAGGGACGAATCCTACAATAAATCAAAGTAATAGATCAGAAGGAAGACCGCAAGAATTATATTGACAACCATACCGGCCAAAACTATAATATCGAACAATCTTGTGTCTTTGCTCATGGGATTTTTCTCTGTTCTTTTAAGGTTCCGACTCCGATTTTTTGAGTAGCATAATCCCCAAAGGGCTGTCAAGAACATGTTGTGCTTGCCAAGGCGGTTTCGCAGCTAGAACTGTTGCAATCTACCAAATGAGGGAACTATGGCTGATGTAGCAAGCGACGTGCAACGGGCGAATGAACCGGAGTGGGAGTTCAGGCTTGGGAGGTTTACGGTTTCGAAGTTCAGGCTGGGAAAGTTCATGTTCTATGTGACCTGCGCTTTTGCTACTTGGTTTTTCTACTGGTTTAACGCAATTCAATGTCCATGTTGATGGGGCAGTGTTTTTCCTGAATCCAGTTTGTAAGCGGAGGGAGCAATGGTAGAACAAGTAAGTCAGATCAGCACAGGAAAGAAAATCGCCTTTGCGGTGGGCGGATTGTTGATCTCCGGCGTGTATTTTCTTTACTTTTTGGACATCGCCCTCATGAAAATCCAGGGTCTGGATTATTGCTACAATTTTCCTGATTGGTTTAGGAAACTCTGTTTTTAGCGAGATGCCTTCAGATCGCTCGTGTAAGGAGGTAAACCATGGCTACCGTGTCTAAGCAAGCCCGAAAGCAAATCTGGGCGTTCTTGGCGCTCGGAGTATTTGCAGGGCTTCTCTTATTGCCCTTGTTCCTGTCGCTCCCGGCGGGAGCGAGTGGTGGAGCACCAGCTCCGGCGGCCTCAACGGCGCCACCGGCTGCGCAAGCTGCCGATGCGAAGCCGGTCGAGAAGGCGAGGGACGTCTGGTACAAGACCGAAGGCCCAGTAATAGGAGCGGCGGCCCCCAAAACGACCGACGGCCCGAAAGATTATCCGCGGTATAACTTTGAAAGCCGGGTCTTGCTTTGGGTGGCCAACCAGCAGCATCTCTACTACGGCAGTTTCGTCTTGGCGGTGCCGATTTTCTGTATGGTGGTCGAGTACCTTGGCATCATCACCAAGGACAAGGCCCTGGCCAAGAAGTACGACCAGCTCGCCTACGATTTCGTCAAGATCAGTTTGACGGCTTACTCGCTCACTGCGATCCTGGGCGGGATCTTGGTGTTCACGTATCTCACACTCTATCCCACCTTCTTCGGGTACCTAGCCAGTATTTTCAGACCCGTGATGCACACATACGCGCTCCTGTTCGTGGCGGAGAGCGGAACGCTGTACGTCTACTATTATGGCTGGGACAAGATGAGAGAGGGGTTCCTCAAGTGGGTCCACGTCAGCATGTCGGTGGTCCTGAACGTGATCGGGACGGCCTTGATGATGCTGGCCAATTCGTGGATCGCCTTCATGCAATCGCCCGCCGGCGTGGATGCCGATGGACGGTATTTGGGTAATATCTGGCACGTGATCCATACGACCCTCTGGAACCCCATCAACGTGCATCGGCTTCTGGGCAACATGGCTTTCGGCGGCGGCGTTGTCGCAGCCTACGCGGCATACCGGTTCCTCACGTCCAAGAACGATGAGGAGCGTGCACACTACGACTGGATGGGATACGTAGCGATGTTCATCGGGGTCTGCTTCCTGATCCCGCTGCCGTTCGCCGGTTACTGGTTGATGCGCGAGGTGTACGCGTACCGGCAGCAGATGGGCATTACGTTGATGGGCGGTCTGCTGGCCTGGCTCTTCATCATCCAAGCCGTGATGATCGGTGCGCTCTTCCTGACCACGAACTACTATTTGTGGCAGGGGATGGAGAGAATGCGGGGCGCCGAGCGCTACCAGAAATACATCAAGTACATGGTGTTCGTGCTGATCACCTGCTTCATCGTCTGGCTCACCCCGCATACGATGGTGATGACCCCGGCCGAATTGAAGGCCATGGGTGGACAGCAGCACCCGGTGTTGGGGAATTACGGGGTGATGTCCGCCAAGAACGGAGCCATCAACACGATCATCACGACGACGGTGTTGAGCTTCATCATGTACCAGCGGGGCAACAAGGTCCCGACGGTCAAATGGGCTCCGTTGGGGAACGCTTTCCTGTTCGGGTTGTTCACGATGGCCTTTGTCAACATCATCTGGCTGGCCATTTACGGTTACTACATACCGGCTAATGTCCGCGTGGGGCTCTCTGTTCCCCAGGTGGCGACGACCTTGTCGTGTCTGTTTATCGGGGTAACCCTCAATGCGATCATGTTGAAGGGAGCCAAGCAAACTGGTCCGACGGTATGGGGGCAGATATCGGTGCGGTCCCAGTACGCCCTGATCATGCTGGCCACGGCGTTTACCTGGATGATGGGCCTCATGGGATACATCCGATCCTCCGTTCGGTTGTTCTGGCATGTCAACGAGATTATGCGGGATAACTCTCCTTGGGCGTTCACGCACACCATCGGGTTCGCCGCCAACATGATTTCGTTCAACGTGCTGTTCTTCTGGATGACGATCCTGTTCGTATTCTGGCTCGGTTCGTTGGGTGTGAAGAAGGCTCCAGTGACGGCCCCTGTTGGGCAGAAAGTTCCGGTCCCGGCTGGCAGCCATTAAATCTCACTAGTACGAGTTCGTGTCTGACACGAGGAGGCAGCTCAACCGCGAGGGGTGAATCCCCTCGCGGGGGGCTCTGATGGAGGAGTGAATGTTTAGTGCAAAGGTGTTGGGTGGGGTGACGGCGGCGATGATTGCCGCGATTATTACGGCGATCTTTATGCTGCTTCCCGAATCCGGCGCAGTGGAGTTGATGAGAAAGGCCTTCCATCTTGGATGGCCGGGCGGGCTGGTGATCATCATCCTGCTGCTCTATTTTCAGTTCGGGCGAAGCAAGGACCCGAGGCAGGGAGAACTGGTGTTTAAGTGTACCATCGGGCTTCTCTGCTACTCGATGCTGTTCATCGCGATCGCCAACTACGCGACGAACTTCAATGACGAGAGTCCGGGCGTGCCGGGCGAACCGCGCTTCCTGCCTGTTTCTCTGGTCATGTTCACCGTCGCCTGCTTTACGATGGCGATGTATTTCAAGGGCGTTCGGGTGCTTCTCCAAATCGGCGGGTTCATGTTCTTTGTGGCTGCGTGTTTGGCAGGGTTCGGCAACTGGTTGCCCCAGGTCAAGGCGGACCCGCCTCCGGTAGAGGAGAAGACTGCGGATGTCAGGCAGATGTCGGTGCAAGAACGAGCGGACCTTGGCGAGAAGATCATCTTCGGAGCGGTCGGCGCGAGCGGAACGCAAGGCGCGATCGGCAAGGGGCAGTGTCCGCTCTGCCATGGGTTCCAGAAGGGCTTCCTCAGCGAGCGGGCGCCTAATCTCTTCGGCGTTCCGAAGCGGGCGGAAGATCAGATGAAGGATCCACGTTACAGCCAGAAGGATCCAAGCAAGCGCGACACGATACAAAAAGAGGCTTGCCCGGGTTGCGGAACTGCTTCGACCGCGGCTGAGTATATCGCTGAATCGCATGCCTGTCCTAATTGTTATGTGGTGGCGGGATTCGGGGTGAAGGGCACGAATGACCGTGAAAGCCCCATGCCGCCGATCCATAAGCCGCCGATCGCTTTGACCTTCGATGAATTGATCGCGGTGGATACCTGGCTCTTCGCCCGTGAAGGGGTGGACCCGCCCTCACCGGAAGAGATCGAGAATGCTTACAAGAAGTTCGTTCCAGAGGCGGAGCGTCCGAAGCCGGCCGGTGATCCGGGAGCTGCTCCGGCAGGTCCGGCGCCGGGTGCTCCGGTCGTGACGGGCGATGAGCCGGTGAACGAGATCTTCACGAAGGCCCTGTGCTTCGCGTGCCACACCATCCCCGGGATTCCAGGGGCTGTGGGAGCCGTCGGGCCGAAACTGGTTGAGAAAACTAATGCGCCCCAACGGTTGAAGGATCCGGCCTATAAGGGCAAGGCTACCTCGGTTCGCGAGTATATTATGGAATCGATCATCACCCCGAGCGCGTACGTGGTGAAGCCGTTCCCGGACAAGATTATGCCGCAGGATTTCGGGAAGAAGCTCAACGCGGCGGCGATCAATAAGGTCATTGACTACCTCTCACAACTGGAGGAAGGAAAGGAGCCGCCGAAGATCAAGTAGGCGACTCGATCCTGACTTGACCGGGCGCACGATTTAGGAGATCGGACATGGAATGGTTACAAGTTAAATTGGTCGAGGGCTACATGCCCATGCAGATGTTGTTCGAGATGGGGTTGGCTGCACTCATCTTCATCGGAGCCTTCCACTTCCTTGGCAAGAAGGGGATCAAGGTCAACAAGCTGTTGCAAGCCACGTTGTTGTTTTGTTTCGCCTGGATCTATTTCACGTATCGGATTTACCCTCCCATCCCCTTCAGCGTACGTGCCATCTATGCCACTATGACGTTGATCGGGATTTTCATGTGGGTATCCTCAACGGAGGAGTCCTGGAAGGACTTTCGCTGGCCGATCATCGCGGTGGCCGATGCGACGACCGGGACGACGAAAATGATCCGGACGGTCGTCGTCATCCTGTTGCCGTTTTTGGTCGGCTTCATGGGCTACAACAGCATGAAGCCCAACGTGGATGAGCCGATCGAGCTGCGCACGGTGCATCCGGCTCCGCCGGCCAGCACAAAAGTGCATGGGAAGACCTTCGTGCTGCAGACGGCGAGCAGTCCTTTCCGCGTGGATGACAGCGGAAAATACTCCGACACGATTCAGAAAACCCATCTCGATGGGAATCCATGGGATGAAAAAGCGCCGCCGTATCTGCAGTATGTCCGGGAAGGCGGGCAAATCTTCTTCCAGAATTGCCATTGGTGCCACGGCGATAATCTGAACGGGCGGGGAATGTTCGCCTTTGCGTTCAACCCCATTCCGGCCAATTTCACGGATGCTGGAACCATCGCCCAGCTTCAGGAGACCTTCGTGTTTTGGCGTGTGTCTAAGGGGGGCATCGGCCTTCCACGCGAAGGGTTCCCTTGGGCCTCGGTCATGCCTCCTTGGGAGCAGCACCTCACCACCGACGAGATCTGGAAGGTGATTCTCTTCGAGTATTGGCACACAGGGTATTATCCAAGGACCTGGGATTAATCGAAGATTAATCTAAACTGTAGGGGATGCAAGCAATGAACGCTTTTCTCTCCCATGTGACGAAAAAAAGTCTCATAGTTGCGGCGCTGGCCATTGGTCTTGGGCTAGCCGTTGGAGCCGCCATCGTGTCTTCGACCGGAGACGTAACGGCTGCCGACCCGGCGATGTCACCCGGATTCGTTAAGGGAACAAACCCAGCCAAGCCCGACCCCAAGATGATCGAAGAGGGAAAGAAAATTTATTTCCGTAAATGCGTGTGGTGCCATGGTGTGGATGGAGCAGGTGATGGGCCGGGCGCCGACCGGCTCTGGCCGCGTCCTCGAAATTTCAACCAGGGCACCTTCAAGATACGTCATACGGCCAGCGGGGAACTGCCGCTCTTCGACCCGACGAAGCCGGTGTCCGGCCAGAATGACCTATTCGATACCGTGACGCATGGTCTGCCTGGCTCGGCCATGCCTCCCTGGGACGGCATCCTGACCGAACAGCAGCGGCTTCAGGTGCTGTCTTTTGTGACGATGCAGCTCATCAAGGACCGCAAGTTCGACGACAAGACAGAAACCTTCACCGTTCTTGATCTCCAGAATAAGGGGGCCATCAAGCAAATCGCTTATAGCAAAGAGAGTATCGAGAAAGGCGCCAACCTCTTTGTCGAGAAGAAGTGCATCGAGTGCCACGGGGTGGAAGGCCGCGGCGACGGCAACCCCTTTAACCTCAAGGATGACTGGGGCTTCCCGATCCAACCAGCGAACATGCATAAGTGTTGGAATTTCCGAGGGAGCAGAGAAGATCCGTACAATGTGCATAACATCTTCCGGACCTTCTCCACCGGTGTAAACGGGACGCCCATGCCGTCGTTTGCCGATAACACGACGATTGAGGAGCGGTGGCACATCGCCAACTTCGTGAACTCGGTGTGTGAGCGTGAAAAAGAGGGCGATCCTTTTTCTCCGTTGCTTCAGATGGACCCGCAGACGGCGAAGCCGAAAACGAATTTCGTCGTGCCTTCCGCGCCGATTGAGGGCGAAATTCCTGCCGATCCACAGGACAAGAAATGGCAGGATCGCCCGCGGCGGATCATCGGGATGGGTGGACAGATTACCCATAAACCGCGCAATTTTGTGAATCGCATTGATGACCTCTGGGTTCGATCGGTTTACAACAAGAATGAGATTGCGTTCATGTTCCAATGGGACGACCGATCCAAGAGCCAGGTAGCGCCTGGGGTGACCGTGGTTCCCGTTGAGGAAGCCCCTCCCAAGACCGGCGAGCCGGATTCCATTGCGGCCAAGCAGAACACCTATGAAGTGTACAATGATTCCGTAGCCATTCAATTCCCGGCGAAGTGGGAAGAGATCGTTCCCCCGGAGAAACCCCGGTATCTGTTCGGCGAAGAGAAGCGGCCTGTTGACCTTTGGAAGTGGGAAGCAGACGGAACCCTGAAGGCCCACAAAGGGACAGGATGGGATCAGCCCCTGGAAGAGCGATCTGGGGCCACCTCCGATTTGAAGCTGCTCAAAGGCGAATTCAAGGACGGCCGGTGGACCGTGATAATGAAGCGTACCCTCAAGACCGAGGACAAGGACCTGGACGTCCAGTTTCAAACCGGCAAGTACATTCCGACGGTATTCTTTGTATGGGACGGGCATAACGGCGATGCGGGACTGAAGATGGCGGTGTCGGCCTTCTACTACAGTATCCTCGAGCCTCCGACTCCTATCGAGGCGAAAGTATATCCGGCATTGATGGCGGTGGGGGTGATCATTGCGGAAGGCTGGATTCTCCGCCGCCGCGCCAGCAAGAAAAAGATGAAGGAGTAATCCGATCCGTCTGAACACGGGTCGGCTGTGAAGGTAGGGGGGTGGGACGATTCCCACCCCCCTTTTTTATTAGCTTCTGTGGGAGATCAACAGGGTGACCGGCCTCATTATGGCAGGGGGCAAAAGCCTTCGACTCGGCCAGGACAAGCGGTTTCTTGAGGTGGGGGGAAGGACGTGTTTGCAGAGGGTCCTGGACTCATTTGAAGGGATTTTCGACGAGGTCTTGATCGTCGCCGATACGGTGGAACCCTTCCACGGCATGGGGGTGAAAGTGGTGACCGACCTGATCCCTGGACGGGCCACTCTGGGCGGGCTCTA
>CAZITU010000097.1:0-10320 GCA_964542245.1 uncultured Nitrospirales bacterium
CTGATGCAGTTCATCATGAAAGAGTCCACCATCCCGGTGATCAAGCACGACAAGGGCGTCTGCCACACGTATGTGGACGATCGCGCCGACCCCGCCATGGCCGAGGCCATCTGCTTCAACGCCAAGGTGCAGCGGCCGGGGACCTGCAATGCCATGGAGACCCTCCTGGTCCACCAGAAGATTGCCCCGTCGTTCCTGCCGCCGCTCATCAAGCGCTACCGCGACGCGGGCGTGGAGGTCCGCGGGTGCCCGAAGACCGCCGCGCTCGCGCCGGGCGTCAAACCAGCCGCAGAATCGGACTGGGGCACGGAGTTCCTTGATCTCGTCCTGGCCGTCCGGATCGTGGATGACATGGACCGGGCCATGGAGCACATCGCCCGTTATGGATCGCAGCACACCGAGGCCATCGTGACCCAGGATCAGGGACGGGCGAAGCAGTTCCTGAACGAAGTGGACGCTGCCGCCGTCTTCCACAACGCCTCGACGAGGCTGCACGACGGCTACCAGTTCGGCCTGGGTGCCGAGATCGGCATCAGCACGACCCGCATCCATGCGCGGGGCGCCATGGGCCTGGAGGAACTCACCAGTAGCAAGTTCATCATCCTGGGCACCGGCCAGCTCCGGGAATGAAACTCGGACTTTTCGGCGGCGCCTTCAATCCCATCCACCGCTGCCATCTTCTGGTTGCCGAGATCACACGGAGCCGGCTTGGTCTCGATACCATCCTCTTCATCCCCACCGGCGACCCTCCGCATAAACCTCCGACCGACTTCTTTCCGGCTTCGCACCGGTTGGAGATGGTACGGCTCGCCATCGCGCCATATCCCTACTTTCAACTGTCGGATATTGAAGCTCGGCGAGCATCCAAATCGTACTCCATTGAGACGGTTCTCGAGATCAAGAGCACCTCACCCGACGACACCCGACTGGTTTTCATCATCGGACTTGACGCGTTCTTAGAACTGCCCGGCTGGAAGGAGCCGGACCGCCTGCTGGAGGTCTGTGATTTTGCCGTTGTCTCGAGGCCCGGGTATCAGTTCAAGTCACTGGAAAATATGCCGTTCTTCGTCATCGAGGACCCTGATCGCTTGAAGCGTCTGGACTCCGGCCAGGTCGAGGTTGAAGAGTTCCTTTTCAGAAGCGGACGTTCCCTCTGGGCAGTGCCGATCCCCCCCTGTCATGTCTCGTCACAGGACATTAGGAGGCGCCTTAACCGCAAGCAAAGCATAGAAAATCTCTTGCCACATGGGGTGGAATCCTATATATTAAATCATCTTATGTGAGGGGAGGATCATCGCCATAATCCTGGAGTCACGGGCCAAAGCGCGTTTAGCTGCTCTGGCGGCCGGGGAGAAAAAAGCTTCCGAGATCGTCATCTTAGACGTTTCGCGTACGTCCGGGGTGACGGACTTCCTCGTCATCTGCACGGCCGACTCCGAACGTCAGGTTCTGGCCGTCAAGGACCACGTAGACAAGACACTGACGGAAAAAGGGCATCGCCTGTACGGCCTCGAAGGAACCGAAGCCGGTCACTGGGTCCTCATGGACTTCAGCGATGTCGTGGTTCATATTTTTAGGCGCAGTGCGCGCGAACATTACGGGCTGGATCGGTTGTGGAACGACGCCAAGCGTGTTCCGCTCACGTCGGTCCGTACCGCAACACCGCCCGCCCGCCCGCGGCAGCATCCGGGGAAGGAACGAGCAGCCAGACAGCGAGGGTAGTCATGCGGTTCTTCATCTGGGTCCTCACGCTGATCGCCGCCATCTATGCGGCCGTACAATTCAGCGCCCTGAATCCGGAGCCGATCACGGTCCGGCTCACCAGGAATTCCTCGGTCGCGGTCACCCCGGTTTATCTCGTTCTCTTCTGTGTCGCGGCCGGCTCCCTTGCAGTCGTGATGCTTATAGGGGTGCGCGAGGTTCGCGCGCTCATCCTGAACTGGCGCTCCAGCCGACGCCGCAAGCGCGAAGCAAAGGTCCAGAACTATTACGCGGAGGGCGTCCTCGCTTCGCTCTCCCGCCGCACCGGCGAGGCCATCTCCCTGCTGCAGAAGGTCCTGATCTTCGATCCGAACCACACCCGCACGCTCCTCTCGCTGGGAAACATTTTCCGCAAAGAAAAACATTTCAACGAGGCGATCCGGCTGCATCGCAAGGCCCGCCTCTTGGAAGAAGGCAATCTGGAGATCCTCTTCATGCTGGCCCGCGACCTCGAGGAAGCCAAGCGGTTTGAAGAAGCCGTGCAGGCGCTGGAGGAAGTGCTCAAGAAAGACGGGACCAATCCCGCGGCCCTCTATCGCATCCGGGACATCCACATCCGGAACGGGAAATGGCTCGAGGCCCATGCCGTGCAGGAACGCCTGCTGAAGGCCGGGCTGCCCGAACGCGACACACGGAGCGAGACGCAGGTGCTGGCGGGACTGAAGTACGAAGTCGGCCGCTCTTACATGGATCGGGGCGACCGCGACCACGCCCGCCGCTTCTTCAAGGAAGCGATCAAACTGGACAAGGGCTTCCTGCCCGCGCGGATCGGTTTCGGCGAAACCCTGATTCGGGAAGGGAAGCTGCGCCAGGCAGCGGAATCCTGGGAGAAATCATACCTGAAAACCGGAAACACGATTTTCCTGCAGCGCCTGGAAGACCTCTACTTGGAGATGGGCCAACCGGGCGAGATGATCCGCATTTACGAGGAGGCCCTGGCCAGGCGACCCCAAGACCAGACGCTCAAGCTGGCCCTCGGGAAGCTGTTCTACCGGCTCGAGATGGTAGACGACGCCTTCGACCTGCTCTCAACTCTGGATGCCGCCAACGACCCCACCGGGGATATCCAGAAAATCATGGCCAGCCTTTACATCCGTAAGGGTTCCACCGAGGCCGCGTTGGTGGAGCTTCAGGAAGCCCTCAGCGGACCTCGGCCCGGGGCCGCTCTGCTCACCTGTACGGCCTGCCGATATGAAACCCGCGAATGGAGCGGCCGGTGCCCCGCGTGCGGCCGCTGGAACACCTTGACCGTCACATCACCCATGGTCAGGAGTGACAGCGCGCCGACAGCAAGCGAGCGCGAAGCTTCCGCACCCCGGCCGTATCCGAGCGTAGCCGCGCCGTTCGAGATCGTCTAGCCGACTCTCAAAAACCGGCAGTGCCCTGGTTCGATAAACTCACCACAGGCTTAGACAAGCTCAGGGTGATCGGGTATGATTGCGCCGCACATGCAGACGACACCGAAACCCGTTGCCTTGATCATCCTTGACGGCTGGGGCGTGAACCGCAATACGGTCGCCAATGCCGTCGCGCAGGCGCGCCTGCCGTTTTACTCGTCGCTCCTCCAGGATCACTCCTCCACCCTGTTGTCGGCCTCCGGGGAGGATACCGGCCTACCCGACGACCAGATGGGCAACTCCGAGGTCGGCCACATGAACCTGGGTGCAGGCCGGATCGTGTACCAGGACTTCACCCGGATCAACCGGGCGATCCGCGACGGCTCTTTTTCGACAAACCCCGTGCTTAAAGACACCATGAGGAAGACGCGGGCAGCCGGGGGGCGCCTGCACCTGTTGGGTCTCTTATCGGATGGCGGCGTGCACAGTCACTTGTCCCACCTGGAGGCGCTGCTTTCGATGGCCCAATCGGAGAACGGCCTCCCAGTCTTCGTCCACGCCTTTCTGGACGGGCGAGACACGCCCCCGCAGAGCGGTGTCGGCCATATCAAGACCGCCGAAGCGCGCATGCGCGAACTCGGCATCGGGTGCATCGCCACCGTTACGGGCCGGTACTATGCCATGGACCGGGACCAACGATGGAACCGCATCGCCCAAGCCTACGCCGTCCTCGTTGAGGGTATCGGCGTGCACCGCGCGTCAGCAGAGGAGGCCGTGCGCTTGAGCTACGAGGCCAAGGTCACGGACGAGTTCGTGCTCCCCGCCGTCATCGTCGGACAAGACGGGCGTCCGGTCGGGACGATCCGGGACGGCGACGGCGTCATCTTCTTCAACTTTCGGGCGGACCGCGCGCGTGAGCTGACACGGGCTCTCACCGAGCCCGGCTTCGACGCCTTCCCGCGGAAGACCGTCCCCAAACTGGCCGCGTTCGCCACCATGACCTCGTACGACGAGACCTTCTCCCACCAGGTGGCGTTCAGTCCCACGCGCCTGACGCGAATCTTACCGGAGCTCATCAGCGAGCGCGGGCTCAAACAGCTCCGCATCGCCGAGACGGAGAAGTACGCCCACGTCACCTATTTCTTCAACGGCGGAGAGGAGCAGGAATATCCCGGCGAGGACCGCGTGCTGATCCCCTCGCCCCGCGAGGTTGCCACGTACGACCTGAAGCCGGAGATGTCGGCACCGGAAGTGACGGCCGAGGCCGTCCGGCGCATCGAGTCCCGGCAGTATCACCTCATCGTGCTCAACTTCGCGAACCCGGACATGGTGGGACATACCGGCATCCTCCCTGCCGCCATCAAGGCAGCGGAAGTTATTGACGAGTGCCTGCGCCGCGTCGTGACCGCCGTCCGTGGGGTCGGCGGGGCCGTCGTCCTGACCGCAGACCACGGGAACCTGGAGCAGATGGTGGACTACGAGACCGGCCAACCGCACACGGCGCACACGCTGAACCCGGTGCCCTGCATCATTGTGGACGACCAGCCCCATGCCCTGCGGGCCTCCGGTGTCCTGGCGGACATCGCCCCCACGATCCTGCACCTCATGGGCCTCCCCCAACCGCCGGAGATGACCGGCGTCTCATTGATCAAGGAGTAACGCGCCATGGACTATCGCGGCTATTCTATCAACGGCACTTGCCGTAACTGGGCTGAGAAGGCGATCGCCGGACAGGCATTGACCCGCGAGGAAGCGCGGGCCGTCCTGGAGACGCCGGACGACCGCTTGCTCGAACTGCTGGACGCCGCTTTTCTCGTGCGCGAGCGGTTCTTCGGACGGAAGGTCCGTCTTCAGATGCTCCAGAACGCCAAAAGCGGGGCCTGCCAGGAGGACTGCGGCTATTGCTCGCAGTCCGCCGTCTCCACGGCGGACATCGAACAATACGGCCTGCTGAAAAAACCCCAGATGGTGGCGGGCGCCAAGCGAGCGGCTGACTCAAAAGCTATCCGGTACTGCATCGTCATCAGCGGGCGCGGCCCGCTCGAGCGCGAGATCGCCGAGATCAGCGAGGCGGTCCGCGAAATCAAAGGCGCCGTGCCGGTGCAGGTCTGTTGCTCGCTGGGCCTGCTGACGGAGGATCACGCGCGCCGTCTCAAGGACGCCGGCGTGGATCGGATCAACCACAACCTCAACGCATCGGAGCGGTTTTACCCGGAGATGGTCACCACGCATACCTACCAGGACCGCCTCACGACGATCCGGAACGCGCGCGCGGCCGGTTTGGAAATCTGCTCAGGCGGGATCGCGGGCATGGGCGAAACGGACGAGGATTTGATTGATCTGGCGTTTGCGCTCCGCGAGGTCAAGCCGGATTCGATCCCTATGAACTTCCTGCATCCCGTGGAGGGCACACCGATGCAGGACCGGAAGAACCTCACCCCGCAACGCTGCCTGAAGATTCTCTGCCTGTTCCGCTTCTCGCACCCACGGACCGAACTGCGCGTCGCCGGCGGCCGCGAGTTCAATCTCCGCTCCCTGCAAGCCCTGGCTCTCTATCCCGCCGATTCGCTGTTCGTCGGCGGCTACCTCACCACGCCGGGCATGCCCGCGCCCGAGGCCTGGAAGATGATCGAGGATCTGGGCTTCGAGGTGGACACCGTCGGCGCGCCGGTCACATCCTAGGGGCCTGGATCCATTTCTGAACGGTGCCTGGCCCCCTTCTTGTTCCGTTGCCGACGTAGGGGCAACCCCCTGTGGTTGCCCTATTCCTGTAGGGGCGCCGCATGCTGCGCCCATCCCCCTTCTTTCAGTTCAGGCGTTCAGTGTGAGCAGTCCCCCAAACAAAGTAGCCTGTCGTCTTTTTCCGTCCCACATCTTTCGGTCAAGCGGCATAACGAGTTAGCTCAGCGGTCGCTGCAAGCGATCCGCGGAAGCGCTGGGTTAGCCCTGCTGCTTGATGAGTCGTTCATACTCATCATGAGGTCCCACCCAGACCCAAACGAAATCCGTCCTATCCTCGACTGCCAGCGCCCGGTGATGAGACCCAACCCGCACGGACCACAGCTTGCCAACCTTTTTGAAGTGTAGCGAAGGGTGGGCGGGATTTTCTTTCAGGAGGTCGAAGTTTCGTCGGGCCACTCCCTGGACAGCTTCTGGAAGACGCGCATAGCAAGCCCAAAATCGGGCCGTTGTGCGATGTTTCACAGGTCTTTGAGAGTCCCCTTGGCTTTCGCTTCGCGTGCCTCACGCATTAGGAAATCCAGCTTTCCAGCCTCAGAGTCAGCTTCGATCTCCTTGTCCCACCGCTCCCAATCCTTTTCTGACAGCCACCGGACAAGTTCGGTGAACTCTTCCCGGGGAAGTCTCTCGATTTCCGTTTTGAGTTCATCTACCTTCGACATGGTCTTTCCTCCCTCCAATCCCCCGGAACATCTATTCACAGGGCCTGACGCCCGGAGCTGAGTCATCCTTATTCAGAAGCTCAGTATGCCATCCCTACATGTAAAGCGCCATATCCCCGCTGCGCGGTCGCTGGCTAACGCCAGGTATGAGCCGCGCGAGTCAGCGCGTCGGCTCCATGCCCGAGTTAGACACTGCCGCCTCCTGCAGCAGCCTGAGAAAGTCCGCGGAGAACGACTGAGCATGCGTCAGTGCGCCTCGCGCATAGTTGTCGATCGACTCTACTCCGATCATTGGAGAGTTTGTCCTCTCGCACACGACCGTGTCTCCTCGCGCCGCCAGGTCGAGCTGGAACATCAGTTGATGCATGCCCTTTTCTGGGTGGATCAGCTGATCGCGCGCCAGAATCGCTTCATCGATCCACAGCGTCTTGTGTGCCAGGATGAGCTCACGGACCTTGGCGGCAGCGGCCTTCCGGTTACCGAGCGCATTGTTGTCGAGAGCGTTGAGGACCTTGCCTCCGTATACGTCCTGCGCCCGGTGAAAGCCATCGACAACCCCGGCCACAATCTTTTCGCTCGACAGCAGCTGCGCTAACAGGTCCAACAATGTCTTGACGCCGGCGAAAAACGATTCGATACGCATATGAAGGTCTGGCACCTGGCCGTACACGATGACCTTCTGGAGATCAAATCTCTCCGTGCGCCACTGCTGTTGGAGCGTCTCGACATGTCTCTGACAAAGACTCTCGGAATTCGTGCACATGTCCGCAATCTGGCTGACGCAGTGATGGAGTACCGAATACTCGGTCCAACACGACTGAACGATACCTTTACTCGCCCCCGACCAGAGGTTGGGATTGAAGGTTCCTGCGCCTGCCACTGCAGACGGGTCGGCGCAGATGACTGGTACGCGTGGTGTTGGCGGCGCTGTTGCCATCGGCCTTATAGAGCAATAAAGACATTGGGGTCGACATTGGGGTCTGGTCTTGCATTACGATAATGTATGATTGCAAGACCTGGCCCTATCTTCTCCGTGGCCCTATCTTCTCCGCAGGCATGGAACACGGCATCGGCGGGCACCGGACGTCCCATGCGAATCACGGTTGTCATCTGCCTACACTCCGGCGGGATCCGTTGGTGACGTCCAACGCCCGCGTCTACCGGCCGCGGCGAACGAATGCAAGCCAGCGGTCCGGTCCACTGCGAAGTTAGGGCGCGAAATGGCGCACCATGCATCCGTGCTTTTTCGCTACGGCAGCCAGATGATAGTCGGCTGTGAGCAACGTGTAGCGGTTCGCGATCGCAACCTCGGCAATCAACGCGTCTTGCGTGTTGTTTGCTTTGCCTTTGTTCAGAGAGTCAAGCTCGGCCTTGAGCCTACTGTATAGACCGCCGTCACCCAGTTTGCTGTAGCCTAACCGGGAGACACCGAGGACCGTCGACTCAGTGGGGATGACGGAGTCTACCGTAGTCGCAAACCTAAGAAAGAGTCTCGCCCTCCGCTCGTCGTCACGGGTGTTGTTCAACTCGTCAATCTGAACGTGTGTGGCAACGAGTTCTGCCTCGGCCGGGATGTCCTCTGTGCTCAAGGAGCCGTCGATCAGCCTGTTGATGATGTTTGTGTCAACGACGCACTTCATTGGCGGCCTAACTAACGAGTATACTGACCCTTATATCCCGCTCCCCGTAGACTGAGAAGGATTGCGAGATTCTCATCTGATTTAAGTTAGTAATGAGGGTCAAACTCGACTTTTCAGAGCTACGCCTCCCCCGCGCTCGAACCCTCAGAAAATCGAGTTTGAGCTATCGAGAAAAGACTCCCGACCCCTTTGTTTCTCCCCTTCGAATCCGGAATTGAATACCGCTCCACAGTTATCGCAGAACGCCGGTACGTGCATCGCTCGCTTCCGTGATGCCTAACACCGGAGTTAAGCTGCGAAGCTCCAATCGTGCCAGGCTTCGTCAGCTTCAACTCCTTGTTAGACCTCACGCCGCATCCCCGAGATCCTTGTCGGCCTCAAGGCCCTGGACGTAATGCTCGAGGTTGCTCGCGATCTTCTCGAAGACGGACGGCAGGAACCACGCGAGCTCATCGAAAGAAGGGCGATCGCTGATGGGCCCCCCGTGGTAGTGGCGCATGTGTGCGAGGATGGCCAGTCGTTCCGATTCTGGAATCATGCCCAAGGGATCGCGCTTTGCGTAGTCGTGGAACGCCGACAGGTGGATGAAGGCACAGCCAAAGCGATAGACGGACTTGGTCCAGCCTTGGAGGCGATGGGCCAACTCCACCATCTCCCGGTCGGTTACCCGCTGACCTTTCTTCAGCCAAGGATCGTTTGCTACTGCTTTCTGCAAGAGGTCCCGACGGCGCTCGCGCTCTGTCACGGACAGAAGGTAGATCACGCGGACCATCGAGTCGAGCTCCTGCCGCAAGATGCCGACGACGGTGCCATAGGTGCGCGCCGGCATGAGCTGCTGGATCGCAGTTCGGTGCTCCGCAGATCTGGCACGTACCTGGCGACAGAAGGTCGCAAGCGGCTCCATCCTTCCTCCAATGAGGTCTAACGTTGCACTCAGCCGCGCCGGCTTGCGGGCGTCGGCTGCAGCAGCAGGTTAAGACACCTACTCACTCTTGCCCTTCTCAACATACATTAGGCTCGGGAAAAAGCGCTTCGGGTATTTGCCCGATGACGACAGTTCGTGGCGGCGTAGGCGCGTGCCCTGCTTGTTTACCAAGTCGTGGCCTTCGGACAGGAAGTAGCGGATGAGCGCGCGCTCGATAAGGGGTAGGCATCTGTCCAACTGCTGACCTGGCTTGGTATTAATGCGGCCCGCGAGAATGATGCGTTTCCCGGCTTTCGCATTCTTCAAGTGCTGCATGAGCCGCAGATTGTTCAATTGACTCTTGACGCGACCACGAATCCCGTTCGCCTTGCCGACGTATAGCGCTTCAAATTGACTTCCCCAACGTCGCCCGAAGACGTAGACGCCGGGTACGCTTGGAAGCTTGTCCAAGACCACGCTGTAGACGAGATTCTGCTTCGCCGCGTCCTTCAGCGGTACCGGGCGTGCCCATTCGACCGAAAGTTTCACTTTCTTGCCTCCCTGTCCGAATAGTTCGGCGTCTTAACGGCCCGGTTGAGCGGCGGCGCCGGCACGGCTGAGACTTGGCCGATGGCTCATGCCGCCGCCCGCTCCAATCGGAGGTTAGATGACTTCACAGCACCGCCCAGGCTGACAGCTCCGCCTTTACCGCGTCGACATATTTCCAACAATCGCCGCGCTCCAGTAGCTGCCCACGGTGCGCGACATCGTTGCGACGGGCCGCGCCTGCCCTGATCAGGGCAAAATCCTGCCACTGGAGCGCTTGCTCACTCCTTTTGAGGAGCTCGCCCAGGAAGATGCTCTTGCAGTTGAAGTGGCCCTCATCGGCAAGTTGCTCAAGCACATCGTTCAGCACGGCGTATGCGTGAATGAAGGGTAGATTGTGCGCTGCGTTCGAGAGCGCAAAGGGGAAGGCGCCGCCGATGATACCCATCGAAGCAGCCGCGCTCACCTGCAGCGTTGAGCGGAGGGCCTCGACCCCAGCCCAACTCTGCTGTATCTCAGCCAATGCGTTCGGGTCACGAATCACTGCTGCTGTCCCTCAATGTCATCTAACGTTCCCGGTTGAGCCGCGCGCCGCTGCGACATGATCGCACAGCCGTCAGGCGCGGGATGTTGACCCGATTTAGTTGACACTCCATGCCGTGATCCTCACGCCACAATGCGCTCGTAGTCAATGGGCGAGCGGTAACCCAGTGAGGAATGCATGCGTGTGC
>CAZITU010000098.1:0-8507 GCA_964542245.1 uncultured Nitrospirales bacterium
GGCGATCGGCGAGATCATTGCCACGGTGAACGACCTGGCCGAGCAGTCGAACCTGTTGGCGGTGAACGCGGCCATCGAGGCGGCCAAGGCGGGCGAACAGGGGAAGGGGTTTGCGGTGGTGGCCCAGGAGGTGAAGAGCCTGGCCGAGCAATCGAAGCAAGCCACGGCCCAGGTGCGAACCATTCTGGGCGACATCCAGAAGGCGACCAGCGGGGCGGTGATGGCCACCGAGCAGGGCAGCAAGGCGGTCGAGGCGGGGGTGAAGCAGTCAACCGAGGCGGGTCAATCGATTCGGGTGCTGGCCGACAGCATCGCCGAGGCGGCGCAGGCGGCCACCCAGATCGCGGCTTCGAGCCAGCAGCAGTTGGTGGGGATGGACCAGGTGGTGGTGGCGATGGAGAACATCAAGCAGGCGAGCGCGCAGAATGTGGCCAGCACCAAGCAGGCGGAGACAGCCGCGCAAAACCTGCACGAACTGGGACAGAAGCTCAAACAGTTGGCCGAGCAATATCAAGTGTAGGCAGGGCAGAAGCGAGAACCAATGCTTATCGGACAAAATGCAAGGAGGACCGGTCGATGAGTTGGATTCAAACCTTACGCCTACAGACCAAGGTAGCTCTCAGCTTCTTGCTGATGATAACCCTTATCAGCATTGTGGGTTTGACTGCCTATAGGGGTCTCGTTGCAACTCAACGAAATCAGGAACGGTTATTCGAGGTAGATTTTGTCCAAGCCCTCGATCTCGTTGAAATTCGGGCTGACCAAAATATTCAGCGCGCCCGAATTCTGGAAATGCTGGCGAAGGCTCAGAGGGTCGAGCAAGAGGCCTTGGTTGCTGAAATCAAGGCTGCCACGAAGGAAATCGACGAAGTCCTGGATTCTTTGCTCACGCGAGCCCAAGACAACCCGGCCTTGCGTAGAAAGCTGGAGGAGTTGAAAGCTCTTTTGGCCGCCTACCGCCAGACCCGGGACGAGCAGATGGCGCTGATCCTGCAGGGCAAGAAAGAAGAAGCCCGGCAGCTCGGGGTGGGGGTCCAGGAGGAACGGTTCGATCGAATTCGTTCCCTCACTCTCGAACTGGGCCATGAGGCAAGACAAGATGCGCAACGTCTCATGGACGACTCCAGAAAACGAACCAGAGATTCGATCTATCTCACCGCTGTGGTTGGCCTACTGGGACTGGTGTTGGGGGTGGGAATGACGCTTTTCATGAATCGAATCCTCCGAGCCGTAGGCCATGCGATTCGTCAAGGGATCGATAGTCTGGGGAGCACAGCGGCGGAGATTTTTGCAGCGTCGAGCCAGACTGCTTCCGGCGCTGCGGAAACGGCCACGGCGGTGAGCGAGACCACGACCACGGTGGAAGAGGTGAAGCAGACCGCCCAGGTGGCCAGCCAGAAGGCCAAGTACGTCTCGGAAACCGCCCAGAAGTCGGCGCAGGCGTCGCAGGCGGGCCGGAAAGCGGCGGAGGAGACAGTGGAAGGAATGGGCCGCATCCGCGAGCAGATGGAGTCGATTGCCCAGAGCATTGTGCGGCTGAGCGAGCAGAGCCAGGCGATCGGCGAGATCATTGCCACGGTGAACGACCTGGCCGAGCAGTCGAACCTGTTGGCGGTGAACGCGGCCATCGAGGCGGCCAAGGCGGGCGAACAGGGGAAGGGGTTTGCGGTGGTGGCCCAGGAGGTGAAGAGCCTGGCCGAGCAATCGAAGCAAGCCACGGCCCAGGTGCGAACCATTCTGGGCGACATCCAGAAGGCGACCAGCGGGGCGGTGATGGCCACCGAGCAGGGCAGCAAGGCGGTCGAGGCGGGGGTGAAGCAGTCAACCGAGGCGGGTCAATCGATTCGGGTGCTGGCCGACAGCATCGCCGAGGCGGCGCAGGCGGCCACCCAGATCGCGGCTTCGAGCCAGCAGCAGTTGGTGGGGATGGATCAGGTAGCGGTGGCGATGGAGAACATCAAGCAGGCGAGCGCGCAGAACGTGACCAGCACCAAGCAGGCGGAGACAGCCGCGCAAAACCTGCAGGAACTGGCGCAGAGATTGCAACAACTGGTGGAGCAGTACCGGGTGTAGGGAGAGCTGGTTCTATGGGGAAGAAGAACAACGAGTTTCAGGAGCGACTTCTCGAGACCTTCCGGGTCGAAGCCGCCGAGCACGTCAAAGCCATCTCCTCCGGGCTGCTTAGGCTGGAGAAGGAACCGGCTCCCGAAAAACAGGGGGAGATTGTCGAGGCCGTCTTTCGCGAGGCGCACAGTCTAAAGGGAGCAGCCCGTGCGGTCAACCTGGTCGAAATCGGAACTCTCTGCCAAGCCCTGGAAAGCGTGTTTTCAGCCTTGAAGCAGAAAGAGATGGAAGTCTCGAAGGGGCTGTGCGACTTGCTCCACGAAGCGGTGGACTCGATCGGCCAGCTTCTCGCCTCGGGCCGACGCGAAGGCCAGGCCGAGGTGGCCGAGTTGGTTCAGCGTCTTGAAAGCGCGCGCCAGGGCGGTGCGCCCGCGGTCAAAAAGAGGAAGAGGCAAGAACCGCGAAGGAAGGGCCCAGCGGAGGCGGCGTTGGCCGGCATGCCGCCGCCGGCCGAGGAGCGACCTTCGCTGGTCGAGACGGTGCGAATCTCCACCTCGAAATTGGATTCGGCCTTGCGCCAGGCAGAGGAACTGCTTTCGGCAAAGCTGGCAGCGAGTCACCGGGCGGCGGAGCTACAGGAAACTGCGGCGGCGCTGGCGGTCTGGGAAAAACGCTGGTCCTACCTTGAAGGTGATCTGGGGGCCCTTCAGCGTTCTCTGCGGGACAACGGCGCGCAGAAGGAGAAGGGAGAAAAGAGTCAACCCCTGGCGAGATTCTCTGAGTTTCTCCAATGGAATGACACCTATCTGAAGACCCTGGAACGCCGAATGAACACGCTGGCTAAGTCAGCCGAGCAAGACCATCGCGCGCTGGGGGGGATGGTGGACGGTCTCCTGGCCGAGATGAAGAAGCTGGTGATGCTCCCTTTTTCCGTCTTGTTGGAGATCTTTCCCAAGTTTGTCCGCGACTTCTCGCGCGAACAAGGCAAGGAAGCCGAACTGGTCATTCAGGGAGGGGCCATCGAAATCGACCGGCGGGTTCTGGAGGAGATGAAAGACCCGCTCATCCATCTTGTGCGAAACTGCATCGACCACGGCGTGGAGAAGCCCGATGAAAGAGCGCAGCAGAAGAAGCCACCGCAGGGGACCGTGAGCTTGGCGATCGCGCAACGGGGCGGCGACAAGGTTGAGATCCGTATTTCGGATGATGGGAGAGGAATTGACCGTGAAAAGATTCGCGCCGCCATCACGAAGCTGGGGATGGTCACGGCCGAGGAAGCGGAGCGTCTGGACGATCCGCGATTGCTGGCCTTCGTGTTCGAGTCGGGAGTGTCAACAACCCCGATCATTACCGATATTTCTGGCCGAGGCTTAGGGCTTGCCATCGTGCGGGAAAAAGTGGACAGACTTGGCGGCCGTGTCTCGCTCGAAAGCCGGCCCGACGCCGGGACCACGGTGAGCGTGGTTCTGCCCTTAACGGTTGCGGCCTTCCGGGGTATTCTCGTGGGGATCGGGGACGGCCTGTTCGTTTTCCCGACAAGCCATGTGGAACGCGTGCTCCGGGTGGCGGCCGAGGAAATCAAGACCGTGGAAAACAGGGAGACGATTCAAGTAAAGGGAGAGACGGTTTCCCTGGTCAGGCTGGCAACTACCTTGAAGCTGGGCCGCCAAGCGGCCCCCAACGGAGGGGGCGGCAAGCTGCCGGTTGTGGTGCTGGGCTCGGCGGGCAAGCGCATGGCTTTCCTCGTGGACGCCGTCTTGAGCGAGCAAGAGGTACTGGTCAAGAGTCTGGGCAGGCAGATGGCTCGCGTTCAGAAGATTGCCGGTGTGGCCGTCCTGGGCACCGGCAAGGTGGTGCCCATACTGGATGCTCCTGAGCTGCTCAGGGCGGCGGTGGAGGCTCCGGCTGGGCCCGCGGTGCCGGTGGGGACCCCGGCTGAAGCAAAGGCGAAGCAACAATCCATTCTGGTGGTGGAAGACTCGATCACGGCCAGGACGCTCCTTAAGAATATCTTGGAAGCGGCCGGCTACTCCGTGAAAACAGCCGTGGACGGGGTGGATGCGTTCACGACCCTCAAGACAGAGGAGTTCGACTTGGTCGTCTCGGATGTGGATATGCCCCGTATGAACGGTTTTGATTTGACGGCCAGGATTCGTTCTGACAAGACGTTGGCCGAGCTGCCGGTTGTGCTGGTCACGGCGCTGGAATCGCGGGAAGACCGCGAACGGGGCATTGATGTGGGAGCGAACGCCTACCTTGTGAAAAGCAGCTTTGACCAGAGCAACTTGCTGGAAGTGGTTCGACGACTGATCTGAGGGAGGCCGCCTTCCCGCGCGCCGGTTCGAGGGGGACCCTTCGATGATCAAAGTGCTGGTGGTCGAGGACTCGCCAGTCGTAAGAGAGTTTCTCCTGCACATCCTGGCCTCCGATCCCGAGATCGAAGTGGTCGGAACGGCGAGCGATGGCGAGGCGGCGGTCGACGCGGTGAGCCAGAAGAAGCCCGATGCGATCACCATGGACATTCACATGCCCAAGATGGATGGCATAGAGGCGACGCGGCGAATTATGGAAACCCGCCCGACGCCCATCGTGATTGTAAGTGGCAGCTCGACGGCCGACGAAGTGACCCTGGCGTTCCGGGCCATGGAGGCGGGCGCGCTGGCGGTCGCGCAGAGACCCTGGGGGCTCGGTCATCCCGACCATGAGGGAAGCGCAAAAGAGCTGGTTCAAACTGTGAAATTGATGGCGGAAGTGAAAGTGGTGAGACGCTGGCCTCGGCGCCCGCCACCCGCGGCGAGACCAGCCGTGTCGGCTCTCACCGAACTGGAACTCAAGCGCGTGCCGGCAGAAATCACACTGGTCGCCCTGGGCGCCTCGACCGGGGGCCCTCTCGTGCTGCAAAGGATTCTGTCGGGGCTGCCAAAAGATTTTCCGATTCCGGTGGTCGTCGTCCAGCACATGGCGCCCGGGTTTGTGCAAGGCTTCGCCGAATGGCTGTCTCAATCCACGGGATTCCCCGTCCAGGTTGCGGCGCACGGGGACTTGCTCCAGCCCGGCCGCTGCTATGTGGCTCCGGATGGGTTCCACCTGAACGTTGAAGCGGGCGGTCGAATCGCCCTGAGCCAGCAGGAGGCCGAAAATGGTTTGCGACCGTCGGTTTCTTGTCTCTTCCGCTCGGTGGCGAGGGTGTACGGGGAAAAAGCCGTGGGGATTCTCCTCACCGGCATGGGGAAAGATGGGGCGGAGGAGTTGAAGCGGCTGAAAGAAATGGGAGGTTTGACCATCGTGCAGGACGAAAAAAGCTCCGTCGTCTACGGCATGCCGGGAGAAGCGGCTCGCCTGGAGGCAGCCACGTATATCCTTCCCCCCGAAAAGATTGCGGCCGCACTGGCCAACCTGGCGAACCGGAAGTCCCAAGAGGATCGCCAGGGTGATTAGAGAGCCAGTGGGCAGAGGGGCGACACCATGAAGTCGCGGGCAAAGAGTGGTGCGAACGAGGTAGCCATTCTCCTGGCCGAAGACAGCCGCACGCAAGCGGAGCAGCTCAAGCACTTGTTCGAGCAGCAGGGGTACGCGGTCACCCTCGCCCGTGACGGCGCGGAAGCCCTCGCCGCGGCTCGCCAACACAAACCCACGCTCGTCATCAGCGACATCGTGATGCCGAAGATGGACGGGTATGCTCTCTGCAAGGCGATCAAATCGGACCCGGCGCTCAAGGACATTCCGGTTGTGCTGGTGACCTCCCTCAACAGTCCGCACGATGTCATTAAAGGTCTGGAATGCGGCGCCGACAACTTCATCACCAAGCCCTACGAGGAGAAATATCTCCTTTCGCGCGTCGCCTACATCCTCGTCAACCGCGAGCTCCGCAAGCGCGACAAGATGCAACTGGGCGTGGAACTTAGCCTGGGAGGCCAAAGCTATGTGATCTCGGCCGAGCGGCAGCAGATTCTCGACCTGCTGATTTCCACCTACGAGCAGGCCGTCCGGATCAACGAGGAACTGGGGGAACGAGGGAAACTGCTGGAACGCTCCTACCACTTGCTCGAAGGCTTGTACGGGATTGCCCAGCGGCTGAACGACGCAACCAGCGAACCAGAGGTGCTGGACAGGACGTTGGAACAGGCGACGGCCCTGCCGGGCGTGCGGGCCGGCTGGTTCGCCCTTCGCGAGGGGGAGACGGGATTCCGGATGGCCCAAGCCCGCGGTCTGCCTGCGGAGTTGGAGAATCCCAGCGTGTGGGAAGGATCCTGCCTCTGCCAGCGCCAACTGCTCTCTGGAGAGCTGGAGAAAACCGCACAGATGCTGGAGTGCGAAAGGCTCGCGAAGGCAGTCGGCGAGATTGGCGACCTGCGCTACCACGCCAGCGTCCCCCTGTCGATCGGTGACCGAAACCTCGGAATCCTGAACCTGGTCGGAGACCGGCAGGGGCTGTTTGCCGACGAAGACCTGGGTACGTTGGACGCGGTCGGCAATCAGGTGGCGGTGGCACTCGAGCGGGTTCGGCTGGTCGAGCAACTGCGAGACAAAATAGAAGAACTCGACGCGGCCAACCGGGAGGTGGAGGTGCGCCGGCGCGAGGCCGAGCGTGCGTCCCAGTTCAAGAGCCAGTTCCTGGCCTCGATGAGCCACGAGTTGCGCACACCCCTCAACGCCATCATTGGTTTCTCTGACTTGCTGGGCGAGGAGACGGCCGGGCCGCTGACGGACAAGCAGAAGCGCTTCCTCGGCCACGTCGTAAACGGCTCGCGCCACCTGCTGCAGCTCATCAACGACATCCTCGATTTGTCCAAAATCGAGGCCGGGCAACTGGAGGTCCGCCCAGAAGACTTCCGTGTGACCGAAGTCCTTCCCGAGGTGATGTCGACCATCAACCATCTGGCCATGAAAAAGAGGATTCAGCTCGCAACCGACGTCTCCGACAACCTGGGCGTCCGGGCCGACCGGGTTCGGTTCAAGCAGATCCTGTTCAACCTGCTCAGCAACGCGGTGAAGTTCACCCCCGAGAGCGGAAGCGTCCGCATTGACTCCGGCCTGGAAAGCGGGCTGGTCCGCCTGACGGTCAGCGACACCGGCATCGGCATTCCCCCGGCAGAGCAAGAGGCCATTTTCCAGGAGTTCCACCAGGTGCGCGAGGCCGCACCCAGCGGCCAGGAAGGTACGGGCCTGGGTCTGGCCATCACCAAGCGCCTGGTCGAACAGTCGGGCGGGAAGATTTGGGTCGAGAGCGAGCCCGGTAAAGGCAGCCGGTTTAGCTTTACCCTGCCGCTGGCCTTGTCCCTCCCCGCCCCTCCGTTGGCCCGGGAAGCTCCCACGTTCGGGCTGACGGAGGTCAGTCCTCCGGGAACAGGCGCGCTCATCCTGGTCGTAGAAGACGAGGCGCCGGCCCGGGAACTGCTCACGAGCTTCCTTGAGCCCGAAGGCTACCGGATCGCTACGGCCTCGAACGCCGCCGAAGCAGTGGCCAAGGCGCGCGAATTGCGCCCGGCCGCCATCACCCTGGACATCCTCATGCCCGGCAACGGCGGCTGGGAGGCGTTGTACAGATTGAGGAATGACCCCGTCACCGCCGCCATCCCGGTCATCATCGTCTCCATCGTGGACCAGAAGAGAATGGGCTTTGCGCTGGGCGCGGCCGAGTACTTTGTCAAGCCGGTGCAGAAAGAGGCGCTCATCGGTGCCATCCGCGAGCGCCTGACGCTCTCGGCTGACCGGCCTCACACCATCCTTGTCGTGGACGACGAGCTCGACACGCTGCATTTCCTGAGCGAGGCCTTGGACTCAGCCGGCTATTCGTCGCTCGTGGCCCAGAGCGGTAAAGAGGCCCTGGAGATCCTCTGGCGCACCCGGGTGGATGCCATCCTGCTCGACCTGCTGATGCCGGAAATGGATGGGTTTGAGGTCTTGCGACAAATCCGAGAGAACCCCCGTCTTCGTGAATTGCCTATTTTTGTGCTTACGGCTAAGGACCTGACCGATGCCGACATCGAGGTTCTCACCCGGGACACCTCCGGCTTCTTCCGGAAAGCCCATCCCTGGAAAGAAGATCTACTCGCCCAACTCGGGCGCGTCGTCGGTCCGAAGAAACGCGTGTCATGAAAAGAATTCTGGTTGCCGAAGACAACCCCACCAACCGGGAACTGATTCGGGAAATCCTCGAGTCCCACGGGTATGAGGTCGTGGAGGCGTCGGACGGCAAGGACGCTTTGGAGAAAGCGGAGTCAGCGAAGCCCAACCTGATCCTGCTGGATATCTCGATGCCGAAGCTCGATGGCTATTCCGTTCTCTACCGGCTTCGGGAGAATCCCCGCACCGCCGGCCTGCCGGTGATCGCCCTCACCGCCTACGCGATGCGGAGCGATTGGGAGAAGGGCCTGGCGGCTGGATTCAACGCCTACATCACCAAGCCGATTACGGCCAGGCTGTTACTAAGCGAAATCGAG
>CAZITU010000098.1:8607-10238 GCA_964542245.1 uncultured Nitrospirales bacterium
GCCATCGACGACAACAAGCAGGTTCTTGAGCTCGTCGCCTCGGCGCTGGAACAGGAAGGTTTAGAAGTATTCACCAGCGCGAATCCAGAAGAGGGCCTTGCCTTGGTCCTCCGCAAGCGCCCGCAGATTGTTCTATTGGACCTGGTGATGCCCAACGTGAACGGAATGGAGCTGCTCGAGCGGATCGTCGAGGCTGACCCGGGGATCGACGTGATCCTGATGACGGCGCACTATTCCACGGAATCCGCCGTCGAGGCGATTCAAAAGGGAGCCTGTGACTACCTGAACAAGCCCTTTACGGTCGAGCAGCTGCGCGAGCGTGTCGGTCGGTTGGTTGCCGACGCGCGACAGCGGGGACGGAGCCTGCAGCTGGAACGAGAGCTACTCGAGGCCTATCGGTTTGAAGGCATTGTGGGGCGGAGCCCGCTGATGCTGGACGTGTTCTCCCGCATCGGTCGCGTCTCGCCTCACTTTCGCACCGTTCTGGTGACGGGTTCGACCGGCACCGGAAAGGAACTTGTGGCCCGCGCGCTCCACCAGCGAAGCCCAGCCTCTTCGGGCCCGTTGGTTGTGTGCAACTGCTCGGCGGTCGTCGAGACGCTTTTTGAAAGCGAGCTCTTTGGCCACGTCAAGGGAGCCTTCACCGGGGCCACGCAGGACAAGATGGGACTGTTCGAGGCCGCCCACACCGGCAGCCTCTTCTTGGACGAGATTGGTGACATGCCGCTCGCGACGCAGGCCAAGCTGCTTCGCGTGCTGCAAAACCAGGAGGTCCAGCGGGTGGGCTCCCTCGGAACCCGAAAGGTCGATGTGCGGGTGATCGCGGCCACGAACCGAAACCTTTCGTCGATGGTTGCGGCCAAAGAGTTTCGCGAGGATCTCTACTATCGACTCGCGATGGTGGAGATCAAAGTCCCTTCTCTTGCCGATCGGAAGGAGGACCTCCCCCTCTTGGTGCGGCACTTTGTGGATCGGTTCGCCGCCGAGTACAAGAAACCGATTCGAGGACTGACGCGGCGGGCGCAGACCCTGCTCAGCCGTTATTCTTGGCCGGGGAATGTCCGGGAGCTTGAAAACGTGATCGGAAACGCCTGCATGATGGTTCAGGGTGAGGTCCTCGACGTCCAGGCCCTGCCTGAACAATTCCGCCAGCAGGCGGTTGCACTGGAGGACGACGGGGCACTCCTGCCGCTGGAGGAAGTCGAGCGGCGCCATGTGCGACAGGTGCTGGCGCACCTCGGGGGCAACAAGGTGCGGGCTGCGGAGGTCCTCGGCATCAGCCGCGCCACGCTCTATCGAATCCTGGCTGAGAACGAGCCCGAAGGAGGCGAAAACTAGGGAGGACTCATAGTCCTAGCTCGGCAACCTGCGAACCCACTGCGCCCAGTTCCATAACCTGCACTTCACCTGAAACAGGAATCCTAGCTTCGAGGGCCCTGCCCAACTGTTTCATATCTAGCCAGCTCCGATTGGGGAGTCTCAATTCTGGACACATCCGAAACCCCGGGTAAGACCCACGCTCCCGTCGCGGTCGTAAATGATTGACAGTGAGGTAGATAGAGACCAGCGAATCCGAGTCACATTCGCCAGTTCGGTTGGCCGTTTGCCTTTCTATGGGGTGAAAGGAAACG
>CAZITU010000099.1:0-9794 GCA_964542245.1 uncultured Nitrospirales bacterium
CGCCGGCAGGAGGTCATCAACTACGTCGTGGACAAGTACGGCAAGGACCACGTCTGCCAGATCATCACGTTCGGGACGATGAAGGCGAAAGCCGCCATCCGCGACGTGGGCCGCGTGATGGAGATGCCTTACGCGGAAGCGGACCGCATCGCCAAGCTGGTCCCCGATCAGCTCAACATCACGTTGGACGACGCCCTGGAGAGCGAACCCCGCCTCAAGGAATTGGTGGACACCGACCCCAGAATCCGCGACGTCTTCGAGACGGCGCGCGCGCTGGAGAACTCGCCGCGGCACGCCTCGACCCACGCCGCCGGCGTCGTGATCTCGCAGGACCCGCTGACCGCGCACGTCCCCCTCTTCAAAGGCTCCAAAGACGGTGATGAGGTCGTCACCCAGTTCCCGATGGGGGACGTGGAGAAGGTAGGTCTGGTCAAGTTCGACTTTCTCGGGCTCAAAACCCTGACCATGATCGCCCACGCCGAACGCTTGATCAATGCTACGGCTAGGCCAGAGGCGGCTCCCTTTTCGATCGCCGCCGTCCCCTTCGACGATGGCCGGACGTTCGAGTTGATTTCTTCCGGGCACACCGCGGGCGTCTTCCAATTGGAAAGCGCCGGGATGCGGGACCTCCTGACCGGGCTGCGGCCAGACCGCTTCGAAGACATCATCGCCAGCATCGCTTTGTACCGTCCCGGCCCCATGGACCTGATCCCGGACTTCATCAAGCGCAAGCAGGGCAAGATCCCGATCACCTATGAGGTCACAGCCCTGGAGGAGATCCTCAAAGAGACCTACGGCGTCATCGTGTACCAGGAGCAGGTGATGGCGATCGCCAACAAGGTCGCCGGGTTCTCCCTCGGCCAAGCCGACATCCTGCGGCGGGCCATGGGAAAGAAAAAGCCGGAGGAGATGGACAAACTCCGCGCGCAGTTTCTGGAGGGCGCGAAGAAGCGCAAGATCACGGACAAGAAAGCCGAGAAACTGTTCGACCTCATCCAGAAGTTCGCCGGCTACGGGTTCAACAAGTCCCATGCCGCGGCCTACGCCGTGGTCACCTACCAGACCGCGTACTTGAAAGCCCACTACCCGAACGAATTCATGGCCGCCTTGCTCACCAGCGAAATGGGCAACGCCGACAAGGTCGTGCGGTACATCAATGAGTGTCGCGAACTGGGGATCAAGGTCCTGCCGCCCGATGTGAACGAGAGCGGCAAGGACTTCTCGGTGACGCAGGGGGGGATCCGGTTCGGCCTAGCGGCGATCAAAAACGTCGGGGAGGGCCCGATAGAGACGATCCTCAACACCCGGACTACGGGTGGTCCCATCATCTCGTTCTTTGATTTTTGCCACCGGGTGGACATGCGCAAGCTGAACAAGCGCGCCTTGGAATGCCTCATCAAGGCCGGCGCGTTCGACTCGACCGGCGGGCGGCGCGCCCAGTTGGCCGCCGTCCTCGACCGCACCGTGGACCAGGCTATGGCCGCGCAGCGGGCGGAGTCCGACGGGCAGACCAGCATTTTCGCCGCCTTTGAATCCCCCGACGGCGCCCGGTCACGTCGAGGCACGCTGCCGTTTGATGAGAGCCTGCCGGCCCTGCCGGAATGGGACGAGGACCAACTCCTCAAATGCGAGAAGGAACTGATCGGCTTTTACATCACGAGCCATCCGCTGACCCGCTATGCCGACGCCGTAACACGCTTCTCCACTACCAGCACCGACAAGCTGAGCGAAGTCACGGACGCCAAAGAGGTCAAGCTCTGCGGGCTCGTCGGGACCGTGAAGCAGACGATGACCAAGAAAGGCGACCGCATGGCCTACCTCACGCTCGAAGACCTGAATGGGACGGTCGAGGTGATCGTCTTCCCGGACCTGTACAAGACGGCCGCCGCCCTCATCACGCCGGACTCGGCCGTTCAGGTCACGGGCACCCTCGACCGCGGCGAGAAGGCCACCCGAATCAAAGCGACGAAGCTCGCGGGTCTCGCCGACCTACAAACCACCAATTTTTCACGGGTCACCGTCCAGGTTTCCTCGGGCGAGGCCTCGTCCCAGGCGCTCGTGCGGCTCCGGGATGTGCTACGCCGCCATCCGGGCCCCTGCCCGGTCTTCCTGACCCTCACCATCCCGGACCACTCCGAATCGGTGATCGCGGTGGGAGCCGACCTGCGTGTCCTGCCGAACGACCGGTTGGTCGGGGACGTCGAGGCCCTGATCGGCAAGGGCGCGGTTTCACTCCAGTAACGGAGCGCGGCATGCAGGAATATCTGGATTTCGAAAAGCCCATCGCCGAGATCGAGGAGAAGATCGAAAAACTGGCCGCTGCGGCTCCCGGCCACGGCGGCACCCAGGACGATTTCCGCAAGCTCCGGGCCCGCCTCCACCAACTCCAAGCCGAGATCTACGCCGGCCTGACTCCCTGGCAACGGACCCAGGTCGCCCGGCACCTCCAGCGGCCGTCCACCTTGGACTACATCGGCCGACTCTGCGACGGTTTCGTGGAATTGCACGGGGACCGGGTCTTCGGGGACGACCAAGCCATCGTTGCGGGCCTTGCGCGCCTGAACGGCCGCCCCATCGTGGTGATCGGTCACCAAAAAGGAAAGACGTTAAAAGAACGAATGCGCCGGAATTTCGGGATGCCGAACCCGGAAGGGTATCGCAAGGCCCTGCGCCTGCTACGCCTGGCCGAGAAGTTCGGCAAGCCGGTCGTGACCTTTATTGACACGCCCGGCGCCTATCCCGGAATCGGTGCCGAGGAGCGCGGCCAGGCCGAGGCCATCGCCCGTAACCTGCTGGTCATGGCGACCCTCAAGGTCCCGATCGTGTCCGTCGTCATCGGCGAGGGAGGCAGCGGCGGGGCGCTGGCGATCGGGGTCGCCGATCGCTTGTTGATGCTGCAGCACGCGGTCTATTCCGTCATCTCGCCGGAAGGATGCGCCGCAATCCTCTGGAACGACGCCGCAAAAGCCCCCGACGCGGCCGAGGCGCTCAAGGTGACCGCCGAGGACCTCCTGAAATTGAAAATTATCGACGAGATCATCCCCGAACCGCTGGGAGGCGCCCACCGGGACCCCACCCTCGCCTGCGACGCCGTCAAGAAGGCGGTCGAGATCCACCTGAGCGCACTGCTTGAGCTCCCGCTCGACGAACTCCTGCGGCGCCGCTACGAGAAGTACCTCCAGATGGGCGTACTGGGCGGCGCGTAGCCTGAAGTTCTTCTTGGGGAGATGAAAGAAGTCGTGGACTGGCCGGTGGAGCGGACGGCGCGGCTGGCGGTGGGCCACACCAGCGGCGTCCTGTCGGATATCAATTTCGGGGAAGTCTTCCCGTTCGTCGCCAAACCACTATCCCGCGACGGCCTGGCACGCTATATCGGGCCGACGCTCGGCGGGCAGGTCGCCGGGCTCAGCCGGAGTGATCCCCTCGTCCAGGACCTGAATCCCATCGCGTTCGTAGCCGGTCGGCCCTACATGGATCTCTCGGCCTACATCAACCTTCCCGGCATCGCCTACCAGCTTCACGTACTGGAGTCGGTGGACCGAAGCAAGGGCAAGGCCGTTGCGGATCTGGCACGGGCCAAGAAACTGAACCCCATCCCGATCTCTTTTATCGCACGAATCAAGCTGCACCTCGCCTATGCCCGGATGGGCATCCGCTCGTTGAGGTGGTTGATCAACCGCCGCATACCTGTCGCCCTGCGCAACGCCTACGCGCGCACGACCGAGCGGTTGCGGGAACTGGTCCGCCGCCCGCTCGACAAGGACTCCCCCTCCGTCTTGCTCACGGACTTGGACCACCAATTCGACGACGAATCGGACCCGACCAAGGACGGACTGCGCCACCTCGGCCTAGCCATGTTCCTCCATACGGCCCTGCGATGGCTCTGCGACAAACGCGCCCCGCCTGAATTGCTTGACGACCTCTCCAAGGGCATCCCCCACAATCCCACGACGACGATCTCGCTCGACCTCTGGGCGTTGGCCCAAGAGGCGCGTCCGCTCGCCGATGTCTTTGCAAAGACATCTCCCGACCAACTGGCGCGCACGCTCCAAACGATGGAAGAGGGACGGCGATGGTGGCAACGCTTTGAGAGTTTCCTGAATCGACACGGCCATCGGGGCGAAGTGGAATTGGACATCACGACGCCGCGTTGGCGGGAGGATCCGACCTTCCTCTTGCAGACGGTCACCAACTACCTGCGGCATCCGGCCGGTACGCCGTCCCCACCGGAGATGCTGGCGGAAGGCACACGCCGGCGAGAGGCGGCCGCCGTGGCCATCCGGGAAAGGCTCCCGGTTTCGCTGCGCGGCCTGTTCGGGTGGCTCTACGAACGATATGTTCTGTGGATGCCGTTCCGGGAAGCCATGAAATACACCTGGCTTCTGGGACTTGAACAAGCGCGGCAGGTGTATAGAGAGCTGGGACGGCGGCTGGTCGCATCAGGACACCTTAAGACAGCGGATGCTGTCTTCTGGCTGCGGCTGCAGGAGGTGCGCGCCTGGGCTGAGACAGGAACCGTGACGTGGACGCCGGCGGCGCTGGAGTCGAGGGAGCGGGAATGGCGGGAATGGACGGCGCTCCGCCCGCCTTCATTGATCATCGGCTCCAGAGGAATCGAAGACGCCACGGTCTCCTCGCTGTCTCCGGATAGATCACGTCTGCTGCGCGGGACGCCGGCATCAGCCGGCCACGCCGAAGGCGTCGCGCGCGTGATCACGGATCCGCACCACGCCGACCTGCGCCCGGGCGAAATCCTGGTCACCCGCTACACGGACCCCGCTTGGACCCCCCTGTTCTTCACCGCGGGAGCGTTGATCACCGAGGTCGGCGGAGTCTTAAGCCACGGCGCGGTAGTCGCGCGCGAGATCGGCCTCCCCGCCGTGGTCGGCGTCGAGACGGCCACCAGCCGTATCACCACCGGCCAGCGGTTGAAAGTCAACGCCGCGGACGGCACCGTGGAGCTGTTGTAGAGCATGCGGGGACAGATTGGAAATCTGTCCCCATAATCTATGGGACAACAAGCCAAACACCGGGTCACCACTTACCTGCAATGGGCGATGTTGGGGATGGTCCCCGTCGCCGTCGGCGTGCGCTACCTTGTCCCGGACGCCGCCCTATTGCTCTTCGTGGCCTCCGCGCTGGGGATCATTCCACTGGCCGGTCTCATGGGCCACGCGACGGAGACGCTGGCCCATCGGCTGGGCTCGGGCATCGGCGGGATCCTGAACGCCACGTTTGGCAACGCAGCGGAACTGATCATCGCAGTCGTGGCTCTCAGGGCCGGCCAGGTCGAGATGGTAAAAGCATCGCTCACCGGCTCCATCATCGGCAATATCCTGTTCGTCCTCGGCGCCGCCATGCTGGTCGGCGGGATCGGACGCCGACGCCAGACCTTTAACGCGCAGGCTGCAGGGACGGCGGCCTCCATGATGCTCCTGGCCGTCGCCGCCCTGATCCTGCCGACCTTTTTCCACCTCATGGTCCGCAACGAGACGATCGAAGGGATTCAGCAGCTCTCGGCGGGAATCGCCGTCGTTTTGCTGGTCACGTACCTACTGGGGTTGGTGTTCACGCTGAAGACGCACAAGCACCTCTACACCGAGGCCGATGAAGTGGTCGAAGACTCGCCGGCGCCGTCCAGCTCGGCCGGCGCGGTGACCACATTGGTCATCGCGACGGTCCTGATCGCCGTCCTCTCGGAATATCTGGTCGCCTCGGCCGAGCACGCCGGCAAGGCGCTCAACTTGTCCAATACGTTTATCGGCGTGATGGTCATCGCCGTGGTGGGCAACGCGGCGGAGCACTCCACGGCGGTCCTGGTCGCCTGGAAGGACAAGATGAACCTGGCCATCACGATCGCCGTGGAATCCTCGCGCCAGATCGCCCTGTTCGTCGCGCCGGTGCTGGTCCTGCTGGGACTGGCCTTCAATCAGCCGATGACGCTGGAATTCTCCCTGCTGGAGGTCGCAGCCGTCGGCGTCGCCGTGCTGATCGTGAACTCCATCGCCCAGGACGGCGAGTCCAACTGGCTGGAGGGTGCCATGCTGCTGGCGATGTACCTGATCCTGGGGATCGCGTTCTATTTCCTGCCGTAACGCGAACTAGCTTATAATACCGATTCATGAATTGTCCAAAATGTAAGCAGACGCTGGTTACCTGTGAGATCCAGGGAATCGAGCTTGATTACTGCGCCCAGGACCACGGGTACTGGTTCGATGAAGGAGAGATCGAAGCTCTGTTACACAGCCAGGAGCCGGTATTGCACGTGACGAAGGGGGGGGAGAAGGGCAACAGACGCTGCCCGCGCTGCAGAGCACGCATGAATCTCCACCGGCCGTTCGACGGCCTTGAGCTGGACCTCTGCCCGTACGGAGACGGCATCTGGTTTGATGAGGCTGAGTTCGGCGCCCTTACCACCAAACTCAAGGGGCAAAGGGTTTCACGCGAACTCGATCACTTGGATCGAGTGTTCGCTGAGTTGGCAACCAAACTGGGAGGGCCACATGACTAATCTGACCGGAGTGTTGACCCTTGTTGTCCTCGGGACCTTGGCTGTGGTTCTGATCGCAGCTTACAACAGCGTCGTCCGCAGCCGAAATCAGGTCAAAAACGGATGGAATCAGATCGATGTGCAGCTCAAGCGCCGGCACGACCTCATCCCGAACCTCATGGAAACCGTGAAGGGCTACATGAAGCACGAGCAGCAGGTGCTTGAGAACGTCACCAAGGCGCGCAACCTCGCGCAGCAGGCCCAGGGACGCTCCGGCCAGATCGCGGCCGAAGGAGCGCTGGGCAACGCTTTGGCCAACCTCTTTGCGGTCGCCGAAAACTACCCCGATCTCAAAGCCAACCAGAATTTCCTGGCGCTCCAGGAAGAACTCAGCTCCACGGAAAACAAGATCGCCTTCTCGCGCCAGTTCTATAACGACAGCGTGATGGAGTACAACAACAAGCGCCAGGTCTTTCCCACCGTGCTGTTCGCCAACCTCTTCAATTTTTCTGAGGAGCCCTACTGGAAGATAGACACGTCTCAAGAGAGGGAGGCCCCCAAAATCAGCTTCCACAGCTGACATGTTCGAGCTGGTCCAGAGAAATCACAATCGCTCCCTCTGGCTGGTGTGCATTATGCTCGGGCTGCTTGTGGCAGTGGGGTATACGGCTGCGGAAACGACCATTCCCGATTCCGGTCCGGTGGGCGTCGTCATCGGGCTGACTCTCGGTTGCATCCTGTTTCTCATCAGCTACTATTCCGGGAGCGCCGTTCTGCTCTCATCGGCCGGAGCGCGGGAGATCGCCAAAGAGGACGCGCCGCAGCTCTACAACGTGGTCGAGGAGATGGTCATCGCCTCGGGACTGGGCGCCCAACCCAAGATCTATGTCATTGAAAGCCGGGCCGCCAACGCGTTCGCCACCGGACGAGATCCGGGAACTTCAGCCGTGGCCGTGACCGAGGGCTTGCTCACGATTTGCAAGCGCGATGAGCTGCAAGCCGTCATCGCGCACGAGATCGCCCACATCAAGAATCGAGACATTCTGTTCATGACTCTGCTGGCCGTGATGGCGGGCGCCATCGCCCTGATCTCGGAGGCGGTTCGGCGGTCGTGGCGATCCGGAAGTCGAATAAGCCGGAGTTCCAGCTCCAGAGGCGGCGGGCAAGCCGGCGCGATCATCCTGGTCATCGGGCTCGTCCTTATTATTCTCGGCCCGATCGTAGCAAGGATCGTCTTTTTCGCCGCCAGCCGAACCCGCGAGTATCTTGCGGACGCGGGCGGGGCCATTTTCACGCGCAACCCGGGCGCGCTTGCCGATGCGCTGGAGAAGATCGTCGCGAACATCGCGGGCAATGCGCTTCCCGTCCCCGAAGTGGCCCAGGGGATGCTGATCGTGGGGCCGGCCCTCTTCGAATCACATCCCCCTATCGAGCGTCGAATCGCGATCCTCAGAAAACTCGCGGGCGTCGGCAAGCCCAGTTACAAGCACTATGCGACGGCATTCCACGAAGTCACAGGCGCCTCGCCGAAATTTATTCCCGAATCCGCCCTGGGAGAGAAACCGGGTGTCGTTGCCGGTCCAGTGGGGATCGCCGCTCAGTCGGCCGGTTACATCGCGGCGACCGCCGGCCAACCAGGGATCTACAGGCGCGAGGCTTTGGATGCCGTGAAGAAGAAGGCCGGCTACCGGGTTTTTCTCTGCTCATGCGGCGCCACAATCAAGGTGCCCCCGCATTTCCCAAAGGGTCAATCCATTAAATGCCCGGGCTGCCGCCGGAGCCTCGATCAATGCATCCTGATTCCCCTGGGGCGGCAATAAAAACAGAACGGCCTCCGGAAGTTTCCCTCCGGAGGCCGTTCGCTCATCCACGATTATGAGCAGGCGTAAGTTGTAGGGGCGCGGCATGCCGCGCCGCTACGAAGAGAACTTACGCCCCGTGAGACGGCCTGGCGTGAACGTGCCGCCTGGGTCTGAACCCAGAGGGCCGTCCCGGCCTGGCGTCTCGCTGTCCATTGTGCCGCTGGTTATGCGCGGGCTGTACGGGATGCGCAGGAGGCGCGCTGCCTGCGGCTCGCGGGATCGGTTGCCCCAGCAACTTCTCAATGGCCCGTAGTTGGATGTGGTCGTCCCCTGTGACGAAACTGGTGGCCCGTCCACTCGCCTTCACGCGAGCGGTGCGCCCGATCCGGTGAATGTAATCTTCCGGCGTGTTCGGCAGATCGTAGTTGACGACGTGTCCGATGTTGGCCACGTCAATGCCGCGGGCCGCGATGTCCGTGGCCACGAGAACCCGGAATGTGCCCCGCCGAAACCCTTCCAGCGCATTCCGACGTTGTGACAGGCTCCTGTCGCCGTGGATGGTCGCCACCTTGTGGCCAGCGTTTCCAAGCGCCCGCCCCAGCCGATCGGCTCCATGTTTCGTGCGAGTGAAGACGAGAACTGAATCGCGGTCCGCATCGAGCAGAGAGAGCAGGAGCTTGGTCTTGTCTTCCCGCGTCGTGTGATGCAAGGCCTGCTCGGCCCGCTCGGCCGCCGTCGCCGGCCGACCGATCATGACCCTGACGGGGTCCTTCACGCTGGCTCTTGCGAGATCAGCCACATCCGTCGGTATCGTGGCGGAGAAGAGCAGCGTCTGCCGCTCTTCCGGCAGGGCCTCCAGGATTTGATTGATCTGTGGCGCAAACCCCATGTCCAGCATGCGGTCCGCTTCGTCCAGCACCAGGATCTTCATGTGCTGGAGATTGATGGTGCCGTTCCACATATGGTCCAGAAGCCGGCCCGGCGTGGCCACGATGATGTCCGGCCGCTGGCGCAGGCCCCGGACCTGGGCGTTCATGTCGGCCCCGCCCACGATCGTCGTCGCATAGACACGCCGGGTATGGCCCAACTTGTCAATGGCCTGCTGGATCTGAATGGCCAGCTCTCTGGTCGGAGCCAAGATCAATCCGCGGGGATGCCCTTTGGGCGTCCCGGCCAGGCGCTCGATCATGGGGATGACAAAGGCCGCCGTCTTGCCGGTGCCGGTTTGAGCGCACCCAATCACATCGCGCCCTGCAAGGCCTGGCGGAATGGCCTGGGCCTGAATCGGCATCGGCTCGCTGAATCCGGCTCTTGCGATGTCACGCAAGATGGCGTCGGACAAACCAAGACTACTGAAACTGCTTTGAACAGTCGTCTGCACAGAACTATCCTTTCGGTGTGGATCGCATTTATACGGGTTCAGAGAACCGAGGGGAGTCAGGATCGGGTGGGAAACTGCTCCAAACAGGACCTGATCGCGATGCGATCGCGGGTCCGGAGTA
>CAZITU010000100.1:0-9768 GCA_964542245.1 uncultured Nitrospirales bacterium
AAATGGAAAGAGATCTATGAGAGTCTCGAGGAAGGCACCGATCGGTGCGAGGATGTGGCCAACATTCTCGAGCGCATTCTGCTAAAACATGCCTGAGGTCGCCGGCCCGTCCCCCTCCCGGCGCATGTCCGACTGATTCATGCTTGACCCAACGGTGATGCTCATCGTGGTGGTGTTCCTCGCTCTGGCGTTCGATTTTTCGAACGGCTGGCATGACAGCGCCAATGCGATCGCGACCGTCGTCTCGACCCATGTCCTCAGCCCGGGGCGGGCCGTCTTGCTCGCAGCCGTTCTCAACGTCGCAGGCGCGTTCATGTCCACAGCGGTGGCCAAGATGATCGGCGGTGGGATCGTCGAGGCATCGCTGATCAACCAGGCGACCGTCGCGGCCGCCCTGGTCGGCGCCATCGCGTGGAATCTCTTCACGTTGATCCTGGGTCTGCCCACCAGTTCCTCCCATGCTCTGATCGGCGGGATCATCGGCGGGGCGCTCGGCCAGAGCGGGATGTCAGCCGTCAAGCTGTCCGGTCTGCAGCGGGTGCTGGAGGCCTTGCTTTTCTCGCCGCTGATGGGATTTGTCATAGGCTACCTGTTTATCCTGGCCACGTATTGGGCCGTGTTCCGGCTTCCCCGAGGGGCGGTCAATAGGGGATTCAGGCGATTGCAGTTGGTCTCCTCCAGCCTGATGGCTTTCAGCCACGGGGCGAATGACGCGCAGAAGGTGATGGGAATCATCACTCTGGCACTTGTGTCCGCCGGACAGCTTGAGCAGGTGGAAGTCCCCATGTGGGTGATCCTCTCGTGCGCCGTGGCGATGGGTCTGGGTACGGCTGCCGGCGGGTGGCGCATCATCAGGACGCTGGGCATGCGCATCATCAAGATGGAGCCCGTCCACGGGTTCGCGGCCGAGACCAGCGCGGCGCTGATCCTGCTCGGGACCGCGCACTTCGGCATGCCCGTGAGCACCACGCATACCATTACGTCCTCGATCATGGGGGTGGGAGCTGTCACGCGGCTCTCGGCGGTCAGGTGGGGGGTCACCATGCGGATCGTCTATGCCTGGGTGTTTACTCTGCCAGGAGCCGGTCTGGTGGCGTACGGCGTGAATCTGGCGCTGCAAGCCCTCCGCTGACCACCCCTTTTCTCATCCATTATCGCGGAGAACCGTTTTTTCGGAGGGCCGATCGGATCGTTTCTTGTCCGCGGCGCCTGCCAAGGTATTCTTCTCAGGGCGTCCTGGCCAGTGAAACTACCAACCAGCGGATATTTTGGCAGAAGCGGGAATAAGTGGGAACAGGCGGGAAGGACAGGGCGATTGGGCTTGACATACTGTAGATAACTACAGTACCATTTCGGTTATGGCTCCCGTACCGCTGACCTCTCGCCAGCAAGCGGTATTCCGCTACGTCAAAACCTTCATGAGTGACCGAGGGTATGCACCCACGCTCGACGAAATGGCGCGGGCCTTGGGCCTTGCCTCCTTGCAAGGGGTCAAGGACCATCTGTCCACCCTCGAGCGCAAAGGGTACGTCCAACGGGTTCCTGGTCAGCGACGTGCGATTAAGTTGCTGACCCACGACTCGCCGTCCACTGAAGGCATTCCCATCTTGGGACGCGTGGCGGCTGGCAAGCCGCGACTGGCCGTGGAGCATCATGAAGGCATGCTTGCATTGGACAAAGCCACGCTGGGGCCGGGCACCCACTTCGCGCTCCAGGTGCGCGGGGACAGCATGATCGAGGCCGGGATTCATGATGGCGATTATGTGATCGCCCGCCGCCAAGAGACCGCTGATCCGGGTGCCATCGTCGTGGTGCTCCTCGGCGACGAGGCGACCGTCAAGTACCTCCGACGACGCGGGAGACAGTTGCTGCTGGAGGCCGCCAATCCCGCCTACCGGCCCATTCCCTTACGCGGGCACGTCCCGCCGCCCAGGATCCTCGGCCGCGTCGTCGGGCTCTACCGCCCTTTCCAGTAACCAGCCGAGCGGGATGCGTCGCCATGCTGACCGTGCATCGGGCAGTGCAGCAACTCCTTTCCTCAAAAGCGGCAGCGATCCTGCTGCGTGGCGACCCCGACGTGCGGACGCTCGCGATGGACCTGGCCGCGGCGACGATCCTGACCGAGGGGACCGTCCTCTGGGTTGAGGCCGCCAATCGGTTCGATCTCTACGCCTTCACGGAAGCCGCCAAGCGCTGGGGCGAGCCGCCGGAGGGGTTCCTGAAGCGGCTCCGCATTGCGCGCGCGTTCACGATCTACCAACTCGGGGCGCTTGCCACGGATGTAATGGAGCGCACCTTGCGTCAGGCTCCCGACGCCGTCGCGGTGGTCTCGGAGCCGCTGGCGCTGGCGTGGGATGCAGAGGTGCCGGCGGCCGAGGCGCACCGCGTCTTATGCAGGCTTGTCGCGGGGCTGCAGCGGGTGCGGCAGCACGGCCACCGGCTCGTCATCACGGCTCCCGATCCGCCTGCAGCCTTCCGCCATCGCGCCGGCCTTGTGGACGGTCTGGCGCCGGCAGCCACCGGGATCGTGACCGTCCGGGCCGTCGAGGGCGGCGTCGTGCTCCAGGATCACAGCCTCGGAACGCCGCCACGCCTCGTGATGGGAGGGTGATCATGGGCCGGACGCTTCCGACCGCGACGATGCTCATTGACGCGGAACGGGCACGATGGGAGAAGTTCCGCCGGGCGCTTCGCAAGGAGGACCAGGCGCTGCTGGACGAGTTGTTGGACGACGCGAGTCGGCACCGCCAGGCGCAGGCCTACGCGAGTTGGGCCACCCCCTACGAGGCGATGCTCGTGGCGATGCTCCTGGAGCAGCGCAAGCGCCTCACGCAGCTCGAAGCCCGGCTCGCGGCGCTGGAAGAGCATCACCATGGCGGATGAGCCCAAGCCGACGGACGCGAGCCGCATCATCCGCGTCGGGACCTCCGGCTTCTCCTACGCCGACTGGCTGGGGCCGTTCTATCCCCCGCGCCTGGCGAAAGCCCACATGCTCGACTACTACGCCAACGTCTTCGACACCGTCGAGATCAATGCGACCTACTACTCGATCCCCGGTCGTCGCAGCGTGGAGAGCATGCTCCAGAAGGTCGGCGAGACCTTCGAGTTCACGGTGAAAGCGCACCAGGACATGACGCACAACCGCGACCGCGCCACCGACGTGCTGCCCCGGTTCCTGGAGGCGCTCAAGCCGTTCGCGGAAGCCGGCAAGCTGGGGTGTGTGCTCCTGCAGTTTCCGTTCTCCTTCGCCCACACGCCCGACAACCGAGGCTTTGTGCGCTTCCTCGTCGAGGCGCTGCAGCCGCACCGCGTGGTCGTGGAGTTCCGGCACCGCTCGTGGATCACCGACGAGATCATGGCGTTCTTGCGGCAGATCGGCACGGGCTACTGCGCGGTGGATGAGCCACGTCTGCCGGGTCTGCCGCCGCCGAGCGCCGAGAGCACCGCGCCGGTCGGCTATGTGCGCTTTCACGGGCGCAACAAGGAGAAGTGGTGGCGCCACGAGAAGGCGGAAGAGCGCTATGACTACCGGTACACGCCGGATGAACTGGACGAGTGGCTCCCCAAGATTCAGGCCCTTGCTGACCGCAGCCTCCGGGTCTACGTCTTCTTCAACAATCACGTGCGCGGCCAAGCGCCGGCGAACGCCCGGGAGCTGAAGGCGCGTCTCGGCCTCACGTAAGCCCGCCTCGGTGCCGCATGGCGTCCCAGCAGACCGGCCACGGATGGCTCTTCGACCTCTACCCCTGCCGCGGCGGCATGCGGCTGTGGTTCCTTGGCGAAGATGGCAGTCCCGTCGCGCTGTGGGAGCGGTATGCCCCGTCGTTCTACGTGCGCGGCCCGGCCGCGACGGTGTCCCGCGCCTTGCGCACGCTCCGCGTCCCCACAACCGCCGGCCGCACGGAACGGGTGGATTTGTGGACAGGGCGCACCGTGCCGGTCTTCGAGATCCGTGTCGAGGAGCCACTCCGCTACGCCGGCGTCGTGGCCCGACTGGGTTGGTGGGAGGACGGGGCGCTGGAGCTGTTCACGTGCGGCATCCCTGTGACGCAGCGCTACTGCTTCGACCGTCACGTCTTTCCGCTGGCGCGGTGCGCCTGGGAAACCACCGACACCGGGGAACTGAAGGCCCTGCACGTCCTCGACGACCCCTGGGCCGTGGACTACCCGCTCCCGCCGCTCCGGGTGTTGGAACTCAAAGTCGAGGGCGAGTTGATCAATCCCTGGCACGGTCATCGCGGGCGGCTCGAAGTCTCGTGGGACGGCACGACGCGGCTGCTGGATGGCGACGAGCCCCAGGAGTTGCTGGAGAGCCTGGCGGGCGTGCTCCGTCAGGGCGATCCCGACGTGGTCCTGACGCACTGGGGCGACGCGTGGCTGCTGCCCGCCCTGCGGCAACTGGAGCGCCGCTACCAGGTCCGTCTGCCGTGGAACCGGGATCCCCACGTGACGGTCCAGGGGCGACGCGCGCACTCCTACCTGTCGTATGGGCGCATCGTCCGCCGTGAAGCGTCGCAGTTCCTGGCGGGCCGGTGGCATGTGGACGTGCAGAACACGTTCTTGCTGACCGAAACCGGCCTCGAAGGCCTGCTCGAGCTCGCCCGCCTGTGCCGCATGCCGGTCCAGCAACTGGCGCGCACGTCCACGGGGACGGCCATCAGCTCACTGCAGCTCCTGCAGGCACACGAGGACGGCATCCTGATCCCGTGGCACAAGCAACAAGCGGAGCAATTCAAGACCGCAGACGCACTCCTGGTCGCCGACAAAGGTGGGCTCGTCTTCGTGCCTGAGCCTGGAGTCTACGGGGACGTAGCGGAGCTCGACTTCGCCTCGCTGTACCCGGCGATCATGGCGAAGTTCAACATCTCGCCGGAGACGCTCGATTGCCCGTGCTGCCCGGACCACAAGGTGCCGGAGCTGGGCCGCCACACCTGCCGGCGGCGACGCGGGCTCGTGCCGCGCGTGCTGGAGCCCATTTTGGCGAAGCGCGCCCGCCTCAAGCGGCTCAAGCACACGGCGAGCGATCCGCAGGCCCGGCAGGCCTACGACCGGCGGCAGAACGCGCTGAAGTGGATTCTCGTCACGTCGTTCGGCTATCTCGGCTACAAGAACTTTGTCTTCGGCCGCATCGAAGCGCATGAAGCGGTCACCGCATACAGCCGCGAGCTGCTGCTGCAGGCGAAAGAGCTTGCCGAGGCCGCAGGCTTCCGCCTGGTCCATGCCATCGTGGACTCGATTTGGGTGCACAAGCCGCACCTGACGGAGTGCGAGGTGGCGGACCTTGCGGACACGATTAGCCGCGCCATCGGCATCCCCCTGGCAGTCGAAGGCCTCTACCGCTGGTTCATCTTTCCCCCGTCACGGACGCGTCCGCGACTGGGCGTGCCGAACCGATTTGTTGGTGTCTTCCAAGACGGCACGATGAAGGTGCGCGGGCTTGAATGCCGACGGCACGACACGCCGCCCTTCATCGCGCAGGCGCAGCAGGCCTTACTACAAGTACTGGCGAAGGCTGCAACACCGGACGAGTTGGCCCACCACCTGCCGGAGGCGCTCGACGTGCTGAAGGCCTATGCGATGACGCTTTGGGAAGGGCGCGTGCCGCTTCACGACCTGGCCATTACGAAACAGGTCTCGCAGGACCCCGAGGCCTATCGCCGGCCCTGTGACACGGCGATTGCCGCGCACAGCCTGCTCGCGCGGGGGGTTCGTCTGGCCCCAGGCGAGTCCGTCCAATTCGTCATGACGGCGGCGCAGGACCCTGATCCCGCCTCGCGCGTGCGCCCGCTCGTGTGGGGCGAGCCGGCGGAAGGCTACGACCGGGCGAAGTACGAGGAGCTGCTGCTTCGAGCGGCGGAAACTGTCCTGGGACCGCTCGGGTACGGCTACGCCAAGCTGAACGACCTGATCCATCCGTCGCAGAAGCTTGGACTGGGGGCTGATACAGATGGTCCGTGACTTCGCAGAGGGGCTTGGCTAATTCCACGGGTTAAATCAACACCATGAAAATCGAAGTTGACGTTTTCGATTTTCGTGGCATCATCCAGGCGTGATCAAACGCCTTGCGTTGCTGCGACAGGTGCGCACGGCCTTGGCCCGAAGCCGGGTCGTGGCCCTCATCGGCCCCCGGCAGTGCGGCAAAACGACCCTGGCCCGTGAACTGGTCGAGGTCCAGTCGCCCAATTACTTCGACTTGGAGGACCCGGCCGGCCTTGCCCGGCTGGACGAGCCGATGACGGCGCTGCAACCTCTACGCGGGCTTGTGGTCATTGATGAGGTGCACCGCCGTCCGGACCTCTTCCCCGTGCTGCGCGTGCTGGCTGACCGGAAAGCCTTCTCCGCGCGGTTTCTGATCCTCGGCAGCACGTCGCCGGATCTGCTCCGTCAGTCGTCGGAGTCGCTCGCGGGGCGGCTTGAGACGATCACGATGAGCGGGTTCAGTCTGGCCGAGGTAGGATCGTCGGCGCACTCGCGCCACTGGCTGCGAGGCGGCTTTCCGCTGTCCTTCCTGGCGCGCACGGAGGCGGACAGCCTGGCCTGGCGGAAGAATTTCATTCTAACGTTCCTGGAGCGCGACCTGCCCCAGTGGCAAATCATCGCCCCCGCCGTCGCCTTGCTGCGCTTCTGGACGATGCTGGCACATTACCATGGACAAACCTGGAACGCCGCCGAGCCAGCCCGCTCGCTGGGCGTGAGCGAACCGACGGCGCGCCGGTACCTCGACATCTTGTCGGGCGTGTTCATGGTCCGCCAGCTCCAGCCGTGGCTCGCCAATGTGAAGAAACGCCAGGTGAAGGCGCCCAAGATTTATCTCCGCGACACGGGCCTGCTGCACCAGTTGCTCGGCATCCGCTCGGAAAAGGAGCTCGTGACCCATCCCAAGTGCGGCGCCTCATGGGAGGGGTATGCGATCGAGGAGACGCTCAAAGCAGTGCAGCCCGACGAGGCCTACTTCTGGGCGACCCACAACGGAGCGGAAATTGACCTGGTGCTGGTCAAGAATGGACGCAAGTTCGGGGTGGAGTGCAAGCGGGTGGACGCGCCCAGGCTGACGCCTTCCATGCGAATCGCGCTGGAGGATTTGCAGCTCAAACAGATCGCCGTGGTGTACCCGCGGTACGCGGCGGTATTCGCTGGCCGCGCGAGTCAGCGCGGTCCCTGTGGAGGCATTGACGGACGTAGTGAAAGGGTTGTTCTCAACTGCGTGAGTCCCATCCGCCCCTCCTGTCCGTGACTTCGCATAAACGGGGTCACCACCAAACGCCTCAACGAACAGGTCAAGCGCAATCGGAAGCGTTTCCCCGCTGACTTCATGTTCCAACTCACGGTGGAGGAGAAGGCCGAGGTGGTCGCAAATTGCGACCACCTCGCAAAGCACAGGTTTTCTCCGGGGCTGCCCCGTGCTTTTACGGAGCACGGGGCCGTGATGCTGGCCAGCGTTCTGAATTCTGCAATGGCTATTAAGGCGAGCCTCTATGTGGTCCGGGCGTTCGTAAGGCTCCGGGCGCTCCTGACGGCTCATAAAGAACTCGACAAGAAGCTGGCTGAACTGGAGCGCCGGGTGGAATCGCATGATGAGCATATCCAGTCGCTGTTCGAGGCGATCCACCGCCTCATGGCACCAGACCCTCCTAAACGCCGCATCGGCTTCCGCGCCTAGCCCCTTTCCGAGCGGTGTCTGGACCCTTTCTTGTCTCAATGGTGGACACGTAGAGCTGCATATGCAATAATGCAGGCGTGTATCGAATTCTGTTCGCTGCGGCTGTGGAGGAAGACCTGAAGGCCCTCTCTCCTTACCACCGGAACAGAATCTTGGACGAAATCCGGGAGTCGCTCACTCATGAGCCAACGATACCCAGCAAGAACAGGAAACTGCTGGTGAACCTTCTCCCACCGTGGGGAGCGACATCTCTCGTCTGGGAGCTTCGAAGCGGGGACCATCGCGTTTTCTATGATGTTGATGAGGCCAATCGGGTCGTGTACGTCCGGGCCATCCGGAAGAAGCCGCCCGGCAAGACCACAGAGGAAATCCTATGAAAACCATAACGGTCCGTGACCTGCAAAAGAAAGTCCGCGAGTGCGTGGACGCGGCACAATCAGACCGTATCGTGATCACGCGTCATGGCAGGCCGGCGGCGGTCCTGGTCGGCGTTGCGGGCACGGACTGGGAAACCGTGGTCATTGAGACGAACGCCCGGTTCTGGCGCCTGATTGAAAAGCGGCGCAAGCAGCCCACGGTGACGATGGCCGACATGCGCAGGCGAGTCGGGGCCAGCCGGGCCCGGAGCGCCAAGGGCCGGTAGCGCGCACCGCTCTTCTCGCCCTGCCGCGCCTAACCCCCCCTGTATCTTTTTAGGAGGCCTGTGTTGAGCCGGACCCTGCTGGCGGTTAGCGGGTGGCCGGCCTACTTCTTCTTGAAGAGGTTGTCAAACGCGCGCCGAGCGTCGTCAGGGCGCGCAGACCCCGACGAGGTCTCGCGTTCCACCGTGACATGCAGCGAGAAGAACGTGCACTCGTTGCGGGCGCCCTTATTGGAGATGCGCTCCGGCACGGGCTGGGTACACTCAAACCGGTGGCGGGGATCGAAGTGGGCGCACTGCCGGCAGGAATGGAGTTCCGACCTGCACTTGGGACACTGGCCGAGCGAATCGGTCAGAGGCGGGAGTGGCGTGCCGCAGTCCACGCAGCGGGAGACGGTCCGGGTTTGAGGCATCGCAGGCGCGCCCGATCGGGCAGGCTCCGTGGGCTTTCCCGGCCGCTCCTTCTCGTGTTCCCGATAGCCCCGCTGGCGGTATTGTCTGTCTTCCATGGCGGTCACCCCGGGTTTCCCGGTTCAATTCTACAGTGTTAAGTTGGGAGCGAGAGATTTTTTTCAAAAGGGCTTGACATTAGTCCTAGTTAGGACTATTCTAATGCAAACAATAAGGAACTGTGATGGCTCGGAAGCCGACGGTTGATCCAAGTAAAGACCCTTTTATGAAACTGCTCCGGCCGCTCGTGGAGACCTATTTCGCGTTTTTGGACAAGGACACGCCCCACATTCGCTCGCTGGGGTTCACGTCCTCGCAGTTCGACGTGATCGCGACTCTGGGTGATACCGAGGGGATGACGTGCAAGGAGTTGTCGGAGAAGACGCTGGTGACGAAAGGGACCCTGACCGGCGTCTTGGACCGACTGGAAAAGAAGGGCTTGATCGAACGGGTGCCGTCGCTGGAGGACCGCCGCTCCATCTTCATTCGGCTGACGCCGAAGGGCGATGCGCATTTCCGGAAGGTCTTTCCGGCCCACATCAATTACATCAAGCCGTATTTCGAGCGGGCGCTCACGGCCGCCGAGGTGAACAAGTTGCGCGAGTTGCTCCTGCGGCTCAAGGACAGTTTTGAGCGGGACTCATGAAAGGAGAGATGACATGAAAGCTGTCTTTCGCACCGATGATGCATGGTCGAGCCTGATCATCCGGGTGATGCTGGGCCTGGTGATGTTTCCGCATGGGGCCCAGAAGTTGCTGGGCTGGTACGACGGGTTCGGATTCGCGGGCACGATGGGCTTCTTCACCGAGCAGATACATATCCCGGCGGCGCTAGCCTTTCTGGTGATCATGGGCGAGTCCTTCGGCTCCCTGGGGTTGATCGCGGGCTTCCTCACCCGGTTCTCGGCCTTCGGGATGCTCTGCACCATGCTGGGGGCGATCTTCATGGTCCATCTGCCGAACGGGTTCTTCATGAACTGGTTCGGCAAGCAGGCGGGCGAAGGGTTCGAGTATCACCT
>CAZITU010000101.1:0-9490 GCA_964542245.1 uncultured Nitrospirales bacterium
GCATCGTGGCATGAGGATCACGGCATGGAGTGTCAACTAAATCGGGTCAACATCCGGATCAGGGAGAAGACATTGCGGTCGAAGTCAAAGACGGCGAGGTTTGAGCGGCTGAGGGTGCCCTGGTACTCGGCGGAGAGGGTCAGGTTGTTGGGGAGAGGCTTCTCGAGTCGGACATAGTGGAATTGCTCGGTGTCCTCGCGTCTCAGGGTATTCGGCGTTGCCACGGGCAGGATCGAATTAGGGTTCGAGTAAAACCGGCGGTGCACCTCGTAATCGTACCGGAGTCGTGTCTCGCCCCACGGCAGGGTGTACTGGCCTCCTGTCAGAATCCGATGCCCCGAATAGCTGTAGTTGCTCCCCAAGGCGTCCTCGATGTCGAACTGGTATCCGATCCGAAGCAGGTGCTTGTCGCGCTCAAAACGGAAAACGTGCGTGAGCCCAGCCATCCAGTTTTTGGCGTCCCGCACTTCCTGAGGTAGGCTGGTGGAGTCGTTGAGGAATTCCTTGATCTGGAGGCGGCCGACGACTGTGGTCAGGTTCATGGTATCTTCCACGAGGGTCCCGAAGACTGTTCCGGTGTGGCGGTGGAGAAACGCGGCGTCGTTGAGCGTGAGATAGTCGTACGTATACTGGACCCCGAGTTGATACGGCAGGGATGCGACGGCGCCGCGATAGTAGCCGCCCAGACCCCCCAGGTGGTCCTGGATATTAAAGAAGGAGAGATTGTGGTTGTTGTTCAGCGTCTGGAAGAAGGAGTAGGTGGCCGTGGCCTCCCAGGGGCCGTTCCGAAGCCAGGAGTAGTCTATGCGGGCTGATGCTATCTCACCCGGCGTGCGGTTCATCCGCGTTCGCAGACTCTCGGCCGTCGGGTCATTGCTGGGTCGCGGATTGACCGACACGTTGTCGTCGTAGAAACCGCCCAGCCGGACCTCGGCCCGCAAACGCCGCTCACGGGCCCGCGCTGCGACGATGGTTTCCCGGATGCGTTCGGCCGGGCCTGTCAATGGAGATGCCGGAAGGATCCGCAGCGCTTCCTCCACCTCGGCGGCCGCCCGTTCGGGCAGGCCCAGGATTCCCAAGGCGAGGCCCGCATAGAATCGGGTGAGTTGCTGGATCGTCGGGTCGCTGGAAGCGCCGGTATTGAACGCCTTGAGGGCGCCCTGATAATCTTTCTGCCGAAAGCGCATGAACCCCACGTAATATCCGACGTTGTCCGTGAGTGGTCGCTCCGTGAATACTTCGCGGAGGAGGGGTTCCGCCTGGTCGTACCGCTCCAGCGTGAAATAGGCCACTCCGAGCTGGAAGCGGATGGCGAAATGAGTCGGAGCAAGTTTCAGGGCCTGCTGGAGAGTTTTCACGGCGAGGTCCGGCTTCCGCTGGGCGAGATGCACGAGGCCGGTGTAGTATAGGGCCTCGACATTGTTCGGGTCTAACTCCAGTGCTTTGGTGAGGAATCCGAGGGTCTCCGGGTAGCGCTTGTCATCGTAAGCCAGAATGGCCTGTGCGACAAAGACGTCGGCCTCGGACTGCTGCGCGGAGGAAGGCCCGACCCACAGGGTGAGGAGCAGCATAGCGCTCAGGGCGAAGCCGCCGGCAGAAAAGAGGAGCATGCCGCGCCGTTTCATCGTACTCCCCTGGTAATGCCGCTCACGGCTTGTGGATGGAGTGAGCAGCCCGAGCATACCTGGCTAAGAACAAACGCCAGTGTTTCTACCAGGCATCTCCCCCTTGGTCAAGGGAAAAACGGTCGTTTCTTTCTTTTTCCACGCGGGGTTGAACCTTGACAAGGCCGCGACTCGCGTATTAGCATGGCCCCCTGACGTTAGGCGCGTAGCTCAGGGGGAGAGCGCTACCTTGACACGGTAGAGGTCGACGGTTCAAGACCGTCCGCGCCTACCATAGGTCATCTGCGAGCCCTGGGCAATTCCAGAAGAAAGTAGGGCTCGTTTTTGTTTGGAGAAGCGTTGACCGGCACATCCGAAAAATCCGCCGCCTCCATCAGTCTCACCTATCCTGACGGAACCCGAAAAAACGCTCCCAAGGGTATCACAGCGGAGGAAGCGCTTGCGCTTCCCGGCGGGGAACCGGTGGAGGGCGTGATCGCGGCGCTGGTGGACGGCAAGCCGGTGGACCTTGCGTATCGGTTAGAGGCCGACGCAGTCATCGGGCCCGTGACCTTCTCAATGCCGGAGGGTAAGGAAGTGTACCGCCACAGCAGCGCCCACATCATGGCGCAGGCGGTCAAGGAACTGTTCCCGACCGCCCAGCTTACGATCGGCCCGCCGATCGAAGAAGGCTTCTATTACGATTTCGCCTACGAGCGTCCCTTCACCCCGGACGATCTGGCACGGATCGAGACCCGTATCCAGGAGATCCTCAAGGCCGACCGGCCGTTCCGGCGGAGCGAAATGAGCCGAGACCAGGCGGTCGCGTTCTTCAGAGAGCGCGGTGAGGACTACAAATGCGAGATGATCCAAGGGTTCTCGGATCCGACCGTCTCACTCTATACGCAGGGTGAATTCATCGATCTGTGTCGCGGGCCGCACGTGCCATCCACCGGCCGGATTCACGCCATCAAACTGCTGGCGGCGGCCGGGGCTTACTGGCGCGGCGACGAGCGGAACCCGATGCTCCAGCGGATCTACGGGACCTCGTTCCCCACGCAGAAGGAACTGGACGACTACCTGCACAAGTTGGAGGAGATCAAGAAACGGGATCACCGCAAGCTCGGCAAGGAACTGGACTTGATTGCGGTGAACGACGAGGTGGGTCCCGGCCTGATCCTCTGGCTTCCCAAGGGTGCCGCCGTGCGCCTGCAGATCGAGAACTTCTGGCGCGAGCAGCACCAGAAGCACGGGTATGAGTTGGTGTACTCGCCCCACGTCGCCCGTCTGGACCTCTGGAAGACGAGCGGCCATACCGAGTATTACCGCGAGAACATGTTCCCGACGATGCAGGTGGAAGCCAGTGACTACCAGCTCAAGCCGATGAATTGTCCTTTCCATATCATGATGTATAAGTCGCGCCTGCGGAGCTACCGCGACCTGCCGCTGCGCTATGCCGAATTGGGAACCGTCTATCGGTACGAGCGGTCGGGGGTGCTCCACGGTTTGATGCGCGTGCGGGGCTTCACGCAGGATGATGCACACCTGTTCTGCCGCCCGGACCAGATTGAAGACGAAGTCTCCCGTGTCCTGGACTTCACCATCTTCGTGCTCCAGACCTTCGGGTTCACCGAATACAAGGTGTGCGTTTCGACCCGACCCGAAAAGGCCGTGGGGTCTGAAGAGGCGTGGGCGCAGGCCACCGGCGCGCTGGAGGCGGCGCTCAAGAAACGGGGCGTACCCTATGGCATTGATCGCGGCGAAGGGGTCTTCTACGGCCCCAAGATTGACATGAAGATCAAGGATGTCCTGGGTCGTTCGTGGCAGTGCTCGACGGTGCAGGTGGACTTCAACAATCCGGAACGCTTCGGGCTGGAGTTCGTGGGTGAGGATGGTCGGGTTCGCCGGCCGATCATGATTCACCGCGCGCTCATGGGGTCGCTCGAACGCTTCTTCGGCGTGTTAATCGAACATTACGCCGGCGCGTTCCCCACCTGGCTGGCGCCCGTGCAGGCCGTCGTCATCGCGATCACGGACAAGCAGGCGGCGTATGCCGAAGGCGTCAGGAACCGGCTGGCCCAGGCCGGCTATCGCGTCGAAGCCGACCTCCGCCGGGAGAAGATGGGTTTGAAAATCCGGGAAGCCGAAAAGGCCAAGGTGCCCTATATGCTGGTGGCGGGAGATCGTGAGGTCCAGGACGGGACGCTGTCCGTCCGCACGCGCGGAGGGGCCAACGTCGGAACAATGCCGGTCGAGGCCTTCCTGGAATACCTGAAGAAAGACGTCGAGGAGCGCAGGCCGTCGGCCCTCCTGCCCAAGCAATGAACCCTGATTGAAAGGAGAGGTGCCCAATCGCAGTTCAAAAGCTGAGGGTCAATAGAGAGATCCGGGTCACCCCGGTGCGTGTCATCGGCCCGGAGAGCGAGCAGCTCGGCATTCTGGCGACGCCGGATGCCTTACGGAAAGCGGAAGAGCTCGGATATGATCTTGTGGAGGTGGCGCCGATGTCGCAGCCGCCGGTCTGCAAGATCATGGACTTCGGGAAGTACAAATACGAACTCAACAAGAAGGCCCACACCGCCAAACAGCATCAGAAGGGCACCCAGCTTAAGGAAATCAAGCTGAGGCCTCGGACCGATCAGCACGATTTGGAGACGAAGGTCCGCCAAATGAAAGAATTCCTGGCCGACGGGAACAAAACGAAAGTCACGGTGACCTTTCGAGGCCGAGAGATGGCCTACCAACAGATGGGCCGGTCGGTGTTGGACAAGGTGCTTGCCGCATTGGAAGGCTGCGGACAAATTGAGCAACAGCCCAGGATGGAAGGGCGATTCCTGGTGATGTTGATTGCGCCCAAATAAACGTCCTTTGGAGAAGATCATGGCGAAACAGAAACTCAAAACCAACAGCGGCGTGAAGAAACGGTTTCGGAAGACCGGGACGGGAAAGCTGATGCGTAATCAGGCCAACAAGCGGCACATCCTCACCAGCAAAGCTCCTGGGCGAAAGCGCCGGCTCAGCAAATCCACGCCAGTGGCCCCGGGCGATGTGTATCGAATTGCCGCGCTCATGCGGAGTTAAACAGCACCAGGCATTACAACGAAGGAGAACACGACACCATGCCACGGGCCAAAGGCGGGACCAAGACCCGCGCACGTCATAAAAAAAGACTCAAGCTCGCCAAAGGGTATTACGGTGCGAAAAGCAAACTGTTCAGGACCGCGACCGAGGCCGTGGACAGGGCGCAGCAGTATGCCTATCGCGATCGCCGCAACCGCAAGCGCGACTTCCGGCGGCTCTGGATTGCGCGCATCACCGCCGCCTGCCGGGCGCATGGGGTCCTGTATTCCCGGTTTATGAACGCCCTCAAGAAGGCAAGGATCGATCTGGACCGCAAGGTGCTGTCGGATATAGCAATCCACGATCCGGCCGGCTTTGCCAAACTCGTCGAAACGGCCAAGGGCCAACTTGCCAAGGTCTAATGCGGTGTAGTGGCACGGCATGCCGTGCCCCTACCGCTCCGCCGTTCCTTACCGAAACAATCCCAAGCCCTTTTCCAGCAACCCGCCGACATCTTTCTCTAATCCCTTCACCGCACGAGACGACACAGCCGGACTGCCGACCGTCCCTTGCACATCGAAATCGGTACCCAGCGCGGAGACAACCATCTTCATCTGCTTGTCCGGCAGGTTGAAGGTTCCCTTGACGTCGGCGTTTAGGACGCCGCCCTGCAGCTTCAGGTCATCGGTCGTCATCAGCCCGTTCTTGAACCGGAGCGTCCCGGCGATGCTGTCGAACGGGACGCCCTCGCGGCTCACGTCCGGCAGCTTCCCGCTAAGCAACCGTTTCATGTTCAGGACCGACAGGATTTTGCCGAGGGCGTCCATCTTCCGGATGGACCCGTCCTTGATCTCGAAGCGGACCGACCCCGTCAGGGTGCGCTGGAAGTCATCCGGCGTGTGCCCGCGCGCAGTGATGGCCTCCTGGGTCGAAGCCGTGCCGGTGATGAGACCCGGCAGCATGCCCATCGCTTCGTAGAGCTTGTCCATCTGGAGCGCATCCAGCTTGATGTTCGTCTCGTACTCCGGGGCCGTCCCGCTCAGGTTGGCGACGGCTCTTCCGCTCCCTTTCCCGCCGAGCAGCTTGACCAAGATCCCGTCGAGGCGCACGACGCTGTCCTTGATCGCAACGTTCGTGCTGACGTCCTCGACTTTGAACGCTTGGTACAGTCCCTCGCGAAGTTCCACGGTCCCTCCGACTGTGAGCCGTTGGAGGAACGGCGGGGCTGCAGACTTGGGATCGGCGGCTGTCGCGGGTGCGGGCGCGAATGACACATGGTTCAACACGATTTCCAGTCCCTGGGCCTGAACGAGCGGGGGCCCTCCCGGTTGTATCTGGTCTCGGATAGTCACCGCGCCATCCTCGACACGGGCTTCTTCCAATGCCACTGTCACCGACGGAGGGCCGCCTGCGGCAGGAGCGCCGGATGGCGCAGGAGCGGTGGGGGCGGCCGCCGGCAGCGGCAGGTTCAACGAGCCGTCGGCTCTGCGGGTGAGGGTGATCTTGGGCTGCTTCACGATGATCCGATCCACGACGAGCTCTCGTTTGAGCAAAGGCGCCAGCTTGACCTCTATGATGATCTGGTCCGCGACAGTGATCGGGGATCCGTCTCGCTCGGCGATGCGCAGGCCGCCGATTTGAAGTCCGGGACTTGGAATGGCCCGTAGGCTCAGGCGGGCGAGGGTGACTTGACGCTGAAGCGTGGTCGAGGCCGCCGTGGCCACCTGACTGCGGACGGTTTCAAGATTCGTGATGTAGGGGAGGGCCAGGAGGACGACGGCAATGAGAACGAGAAGGCCGGCAACACCGACGGCGCTGATGAGCAGCAACTTCTTCATGGGTGGATTACAACAGCGGGTTGATCGCCAGCTCGAAGACGCTGCAGGGCATGGCGATTTGCCAGCGCTCCAGCACGTCCGGGTGCAATTCGCCGATCAAGCCCACCGGTGTTCCTCCGAACTCGATCCGTCCGACACGACCTTCGATGAACGAAGGGTGAGTGGCGGGTTCCAGGCGGTAGGGCCTGTTCAGGTAGGTGCACAAGAGGTCGAGGAACGAATGGGTTTCCGAGAAGCTCGCGTCGGCGTGGGCCGACAGCGCGCCAAGCCGAACCTCCGTCACGCTGCCGGTCTCGGCTGTGGAGTCCGGGCGCGCGACCTCCCCGACCTCAAACAGGAAGTGGGGATAGAAGCTCCGAGCTGAGGCGGCCTCCACGCGCAGCAACGACGGCAGGATCCACCGACGCAGGCACTCGCCGCTCTGCGACAGGACGTTTTCGATTTCCACCGAGCGGGAGTCGGGGTGCTCGGCGGTCAGGCGCATCCGGGTGATGAGATCCTCGCGAGAGCCCAGGATGTTGGAGATGATCTCCTGGAAGCCGAAGCCCACCATCAGCTCCCGCACCTTGTCCGAGAGCTGCTCGATCCGCGTGAGCCCGCCCACGGTGAAGGCCGAGGGCATGATCGGACTGAAGGTCCCATAGCCGCGGCTGATGGCCACGTCCTCGATGATGTCCACTGGATGCATTAGATCGTTGCGATGGGCCGGCATGGTGACCCTTAGGCTTTCTCCCGAGCCCGTCACCGCGTAGCCATAGCAGATGAGACTGGCGCGGATCTCCTTGGCGGACAGCTCGGTCCCCAGGGCCTTGGCGATCTCGGTCCGTGTCACCTTGCGCGGACGGCCGAAGGCCTGCGGCATCCGCACCGTGCGGCCGCACTCCGTCTTGTAGGGATAGACGATGTCCACCGGCTCGATGGTCGCCCCTCGATCGTGCAGGTTGGCGGCGAAGATGTTCACCGCCAGCATGACCATGCGGAAATCGGTTCCGGTTACTTCGATGAACAGGTCCGCATCGCCCGCGCGGACCTCGCCGAGGTCTCGGCTGTTGATGATGGGTGGGAAGGACAGCACCTCGCCCTTGGCGTCGCGGAGCAGCGGGAGCCGGTCGTGGCCGGCCAGGATCGGCGCGTACTCGACACCCTTGGGATGGATTTCTAAAATCTCCCGCAAGCTCATGCGGTCGTCGTACCCGAGCGGGCGGAACTTCGTCCTGTCGGAGTCGGCAAGGGCGTAGGCCACCGGGAAGACGATCGGTCGGAGGCGGTACAAGCCGATGGAGATCGTGCGGCGTTTTCGCCCGAAGATATCGGCGAGTTTCTCCTGGGCCTGGATGAGCTGGGCCAGACCCTCGTCCGTCACCTTGTAGCCGCGGGCCTTGCAGGCGCCGATGAACGGCCGCACGCGTTCCAGACCCTTTTCGACAATGACCTGGTCGCGGCGGCCTTTCGTTGCCTTCAGATAGGGATAGGCGTCCGGCTTCCCGGCCAGCTTGCACCGGATCTGGCGCGCGATGCCTTCCACGCACCAAAGGTCCGGTCGGTTGGAGTCCTGCAGCTCGATCCGCATCTCCCCCGTGGCGGCGTCGTGATCCTTCACTTCGCCTTTGACCAGCGGGAGCCACATGTCGAGATCCTTGTCCGTCGCGCGTCGGCCGATCAGCCGGTCGAGGTCTTTGCGATGAACCGAGATGGTCGGCATCAGTATTGGACCCGTTTGGAGCGGATCATTTCGAGGTTGGCGGAGAAGAGGTCGCGGATATCGTGAATCTCCAGGGCGACCATGGCCATGCGGTCGAGGCCGAGTCCCCAGGCGATCACCGGGACGTCCACGCCGAGCGGCCGTGTGACTTCCGGGCGGAACAGGCCGGCGCCGCCGAGCTCCATCCAGCCCAGGCGCGGGTGACGCACGTGGAGCTCGACGGAAGGCTCGGTGAACGGAAAGTAGGCGGGTAGAAAGCGGCTCTCCTGTGCTTGAGCTACCTCACGGGCGAACAGGGTGAGCAGGCCCAGCAGGGTGCGAAAATTGATGTCCGGCCCCAGGACGATTCCCTCGATCTGGAAGAAGTCGGTAGCGTGCGTGGCGTCCACTTGGTCGTAGCGAAAGCACCGGGCGATGGAAAAATACTTGCCGGGAATCTTCGGGCCGTCGGCCATGGTGCGCGCGGACACGGCCGTGCCCTGGCTGCGCAGCACCAGGCGGCGCGTCCGCATCGGGTCGAATTTGTATCCCCAGCCGGTGGAGCCGGTCTTCCAGCCGGTCTCATGCGCCTGCGACACCTGCTTGAGGAAGGGATCGCGAATTTTGGCCGAGTGCGGCGGGTCCTTGACGAAATAGACGTCGTGCGTGTCGCGCGCGGGATGGAACTGCGGCATGTAAAGGGCGTCCATGTCCCAGAACTCGTTCTCGACCAACGGCCCGCGCATCTCCTCGAATCCCATGCCGACGAGCTTGGCCTTGACCAGATCGAGGAACTCCCGATAGGGGTGTTTCTTACCTGCGGGAATGCGTGAGGGCTTGAGGCCGATCGTGTACTTGCGGAAGCGCGTGTTCCGCCAGCTCCCGTCCTTGAGCATCTCCGGCGTCACCTGCCCAACCTCTACTTGAACTGCGCGGTCAGCCACCAATTGTGCTACGGCTTTACCCAGCGGTGTCGTACTGAAGCGAGATTTCTCGCGGACGTCGAGGCGGAATGGCTCGTTAGGGCTTCCACGTTTCTGGGAGAATTTCTCAATGACTGTGAGAACGGGTTCGCCTTCGAATTCCTGAATTAGAAAATCAAGCGTTTCCCCAACTTCCTTTGCCTTCAACCGTTGAAGCAATTGTTCGAGCAACTTGGCAATTTTCGATTCTTTGCCGGTCAGTTTCAGCACCCCGCCCGGAGCTATCTCGATCACTTGCTCCTGCTTGAGTTCTCCGATGACGCCACTGATCTGGCCCGGAGCTAGTCCTTCCTCAGACTGGATGTCTTTAATCGTGCGGGTTGT
>CAZITU010000102.1:0-8987 GCA_964542245.1 uncultured Nitrospirales bacterium
GGCCATGGCGGCCAGCAGTTCGGCGCACGGGGCAGGCGCGGCACCGCGGAGAAAGCGGTCACGCTGGATATCGCTCGACGCCTCACGCGCTACTTAGAGCAAGCGGGCTTGCGCGTGATGCTGACGCGAACCGGAGATCAAACCGTTCCGCTGGCTCAGCGAAGCGAGATCGGAAAACGCTCAGGCGCGTGGGCCTTCCTGAGCATCCACGCCAATGCCGCAAAGAACGCCGCTGCCTCAGGTTTTGAAGTGTACTACCTGCCTGATGCCGCGCGGTATGGCCGAGGCGTCGCATACGCCAGCACCCGCTCACTGCCCGATGCGAGCTATCGGCTGGCGCGCCTCATTCAGCGCGAGTTTCGGCGGGACTGGCCGCTCCGGGACCGCGGCATCAAGCAGGCGCGGTTTCATGTCCTGAAGCATACGCCCATCCCCGCGGTCCTGGTGGAGACGGGCTTTCTCACCAACTCAAGGGATGAGTCGCTGCTCAACGATCCTGCGGTGCGTGAGGAGATTGCGCGGCGCCTTGCCAACGCCCTGCTCACGTTCCGCCGGCAAGGCGCGTAGTCGTCAACGATGAAGCGGCTGCTGATCATGCTCGGCATCGGGGCCGTTGTCCTGTGGCTGGTGGGACCGCTTCACGAAGGCATCGGGCAGTTCGTTCAACAGACCATGAACGCTTCACCAGAACGACCGACATCGAAGCCGTCGTTCCCTCCACCGGTGGCCGACGTCCAGCGTGCGTTACAAGCAGCCGGATTTGATCCAGGACCGATTGATGGCCGGACGGGGCGCCGGACGCGAAGCGCGCTCAAGGCGTTCCAGTCTGCCAATGATCTAAAGCCGACGGGCGAGGTCAACGCCCAAACATGGGGCGTCCTACAGGAAGAGCAGGGATCTCATGCTGCCGAAGTTATCAAAGCGACTGAGTCGGATGAGGCGTTCCCTTCAGCGGGTCAGAAGCAGGAGGTACGTTCCGCGATCCTCGAATCCCGCCTGCGCTCTCCGGAACGGATCAAGAAAGTCCAGTTCGCCCTGAAGCAGGCCGGCTTCGACCCGGGACCGGTTGATGGCGAGATCGGCCCCCGGACCGACCAGGCGCTGCGATCGTTTCAGCGAGCCAACGGCCTGGAACCGGACGGCATCGTCGGAGTGAAAACGTGGGCCGCGCTCAGCGATGTACTGACATCGGTGACGGAACAAGGTCGAATTGGCACCCTCGCAGGAAGAGACTAAAGCGGAGGAGTCATGCAGAGACAGTTCGCGGTAGTGATCGGCATCCTTGTTGCCGTCGTCTTGAGCCTGGCCGGAATCGCCTCGGCGATGGACAAGCGTCCTCCGGTGACTCTCAAGGCAAGCGGCAAGGTGACGGCTGCAAAGGTCAAAGACGGGGCGAACATGACGATGACCGTGAGAACCGACCAGGGCAAAGACCTGGTATTTCAGCTCGGCCGCAAGACCAGCATCAAAAAAGGCACGAAGCCGGCGATCATGAGCAGGGATATCAAAGTCGGTAACCGGGTCAATGTTGAGTATGAAGCGAAGGGGAAACAGAACATCGCCAAACTGGTGACGGTTGAGGTGCCTCGGGCCAGCAAGCCCGCGGCCAAGCCTAAGACGACCTCCACCAAGAAGGCGAGGCGATAGACGAAGAATCTGATGAGCCCGTTGAGGTGGTCATTGGTTATCGGCCTTGCGGGGATTGTCGGGTGCAGCACCAGCGCGGGCACGAGGCGATCAGGCGAGGCGCCCTTTTCTGGTGAAGCGGCCCCGACCGTCTTGGTCAAGCCCGTGATGGCTGATCTCCCGATCGGCCAGACCAGCCACCTGAGCTCGGAAGAATGGACCCAGTTCCTGGTTCATCAGCTCCGGTCGAAAGGCGTTCGTGCCGTCACATCGGACACGAGCGCCGGACCCACCGATTACGTACTCGCATGCACCGTCCGCCACCTGGGATACACCATCCGGCGGCGCTATCCCACACAGGTCAAGCAGGAAGCCGCGCTGAGCTGCTCGATCGTCGAGCCCCCCGCTCAGGCGGTGCGCTGGCAGCGCGCTCTCGAACGCCGCAATGACGTGACGACCCTGCTCAATACGATGACGAAACTGCCGCCGAGGCACGAGGCCGAGCTCCTGCGGGAATGCGTGCTGCCGGTCTGGGACGGCATGGCCTACAGCGTGCGGCTCTTCCTGGATCGCCCCCCGATGCCAGCGATGGCGGCGCTCCACGAACAGCCTGTCAAGAGCCACGATGGTTACGGATGGATGAAGTGAACTATAAAGGAGGTGAGAGGGCATGAACGGACGGTACATGGGGTTGCTCGGCCTGGTGGCAATCACCCTCACGGGATGCGCCGGCCATCGGGCAGCGCAGACGCAGAATCTGCATATGCAGATGGCCCAGCTCGATGGCCGCATCAGCATACTGGAGAACCACCTGGGGCTCATCGAGGGCAAGGCCTGGAACCAGCGGGAGGACGTCTCCTACCTCCGGGGCCGGGTGGAGGGCATGCAGTCGAACTTTGGCGCTTCGGCCAGCGCCACAACCACGAAGCCAACGCCCAGGCGGATCCAGACGGCATTGAAGAACGCCGGGTACTACGCGGGGAGTGTAGACGGGAAGGTGGGTCCACAGACCAAGCAAGCCATCAAAGAGTTCCAGCGCACGCACAGGCTCGCAGTCGATGGGAAAGTCGGGCCGAAGACCTGGATGCAGCTTGCGCAGTATCTGTCGATTGAATGAACGCAGTTGATGAAGGATGTGTCAAGGAGAGACGATGCGGATTGACGGCCTCCTGACATTGGCAATCGGGTCGGCCCTCCTCAGCGGATGCGCGGGTTCCCGCTATGCGCGGGAGGTCACGCGGCTCAAGTCCGATGTGGGGCTCCTCGACCAGCGAGTGAATCAGCTAGAGCAGGCCGGCCTTCGCACGCCGCAACGCTGGTCAGGCGAGTCGTGGAGGCAGCCGTCAGGCCCAACAGGTCGAACGCCGGCCAGAGCTTCAACGGGGTCGGCCCAACCCTCCACGAGACATGTTCAGCGAGCCCTGAAGAACGCCGGCTTCGACCCAGGCCCCGTTGATGGTAAGCTCGGGCCTCGAACCCGCCGGTCCATCCGGGACTTCCAGAGCGCCAACGGGCTGCAGGCGGATGGGATTGTCGGCAAGCGGACGTGGGCGAAGCTGGCCCCATACTTGCCAAATGATACGGTCAAATAGCTGCTGATGGGAACCGGGCCTCATCAGGACTCGCCTCCATCGCATGTTTCCATTTTGCGCAGTCAATGCTGGTTGCTGGCGGCGACCTTGAGCCTCACCTGGCCGTGTCTGGCCACGGCTGGCGATGGGTCGACGGCGGAGCGAGAGGTTGTGTGGTTTGCCCTCCAAGAGAGCGAAGTGCAGGCCCTCGGACGAATGCGCCTGGATTGGAACTATACTTTCCTGCGCGGGAACCGGTACGATCAGGTGTTCAACGCGGACCAGAGCCTGATCGGCACACGGCGCCACCACCGCAAGACGCACCTCGCTGAATGGCGGCTGCGCTATGGCCTAAGGGAGCGTCTCGAGGCAGACGCGGAGATCATGTATCAGGCCTACCGCCAGCATACCCACAGCGATGGCGACGAGCATGACCGCAATGACGACGGGGATTTCGAGCGGTACTTCGCGGGGCTGTCGTATCAGGCGTTACGGGAATCGGCCACGCGGCCGGCCGTGCGGCTTCGCGGCGGGATGCGGTTTCCGAATCGCGCGGAGAATGAAGGGATCGGGCAGGAGCTCGGCCTCGAGGCGCTTGCCGCATTAGGCAAGCGCCTCGGGGAAGTGCGGGTGGGAGCCATGGCCGGGTTTTCGGTGACATTCGACAACCATGACCAGCCAGCCGATCCAATTTTCAGCGCCACGCCATACAGCAAAGGGCATGACCTGCGAACGCTGGCATACGGCATTGGGATGGCGTATCCCGCCAGTGCACGCTGGCAGGTCAATCTAGAGCTGGCTGGCCGCATCGCTGACACCATCCGCTTGAACCGTCGGATCCATCAGAGTCAGCTCACCGCGACGCCAGGGGTCATCTGGGCTGCGGACCCTGGAAGGCGGGATGTGTGGGTTGGGCTGGGCCTTCCCGTCGGATTAACCAACGAGACGGACCACATCGGCGTCACCGTTCGCGTGGGAATGCGTTTGTGAACTCGCGCTTGACCCTCCCGTAGCGTTCCCTGTAGAATGAAGCAACAATTCACTGTGCCATAGAAGGGTCCGGGCGTTCCGCCCGGAGGATTCTCCTAGTGGTCGGGCCGCCATCTAGCAGCGCTGCTAGATGGCGGTTGTTCCTTAAAGGAGGTGCGGTATGGCGTTTGAGTCTCCAGAGGACATCCTCCGCCAGGGCAGCCAACTGATGCGCTGGCTGCCGAAGACGCTCATCCCGGCGCTCGTGGTGGCGGCGGGCCTGTGGCTGGCGACCGGGTTCTACATGGTCGGCCCCGGCGAGGTCGGCGTGGTCCGTCAGTTCGGCAAGGAGGTGCGGCGCACCGAGCCGGGGCTGCGCTACCGCCTGCCGCTGCCCATCGAGCGGGTCAACATCGTCAACGTCGAGCGCATCCGGCGCGCGGAGGTCGGATTCCGGACGGACGATCAGACTGGCCGGTCGGGGCCCCGGCGCGTCTCCCAGGAGGCGCTCATGCTCACCGGCGATGAGAACATCGTCGAGGCGCAGCTCATCGTCCAGTACCAGGTGAAGGACCCCTCGCTCTACCTGTTTCGCGTGCACAATCCCGATGAGGTGCTGCGCACCTCCACCGAAGTCGCCCTGCGCAGCATGGTGGGCAACGCCACGATCGACGACCTTCTGACCGTCGGGCGGGAGAAGGTGCAGGTGGAGACGCGCGACTTCCTCCAGCGGCTGCTCGACGCGTACAGCACCGGGCTGCGGGTGACCGAGGTGCGCCTGCAGGTGGTCGATCCGCCCGAGCAGGTCAAAGATGCCTTTCACGAAGTAGTGCGGGCGCGGGAAGATCGCGAGAAGCTCATCAACCAGGCCCAAGGCTATCAAGAGGACATCATCCCCAAGGCCCGCGGCCGCGCGCAGCAGATGATCCGCGAGGCCGAAGCGTTCCAGGAGGAGCGCGTCCTGCGCGCCCAGGGCGATGCGGCGCGCTTCGTGGCGCTCCTCGAGGAGTACCGCAAGGCCAAGGAGGTCACGCGCACGCGCCTCTACCTCGAGGCCCTGGAGCGGACCCTGCGGCCGATCAAGAAAATCATCATCGATCCGCGAGCGACGGGCGGGATCGCGCCGCTGCTGCCGCTTGCGCCCCTGCAGATCGGCGAGATCAAGTAACCGACGGGAGGAGATCCGCGATGCGATGGCTGCTGTCCCTACTGCCCACCCTGCTGGTGCTGGCGATCGTGCTGGTGCCGCAGGTGTGCTTCATCGTCAACGAAACCGACCACGTCATCATCACGCAGTTCGGCGAGTACAAGCGGACGGTCCAGCAGCCCGGGCTGTACTTCAAGCAGCCGGTCATCCAGACCGTCCACCGCTTCGAGCGGCGGATCCTCTCGAGCGACGCCACCCCCGCGGAGTACCTCACCGTGGATAAGAAACGGATGGTGGTCGACCACGTCACCCGCTGGCGGATCACCAATCCCCTGCTGTTCTTCAAGACCGTGCGCGACCTCTACGGCGCGAGGGCGCGGCTGGATGACGTCGTCTTCTCCGAGCTGCGCCGGGCCATCGCCGAGCGGGAATTCGCCAATCTGATCTCCTCGAAACGCGAGCCGGTGATGGAAGCGGTCGCCAAGAGCGCGGCCGCCCAAGCCAAGCAGTTCGGCATTGAGGTGGTCGACGTGCGGATCAAGCGCGCGGACCTGCCGCCGGAGGTCCAGCAGAGCGTCTTTGCCCGCATGGTGGCCGAGCGCGAGCGCATCGCCAAGCGCTACCGCTCGGAGGGGGAAGAGGAGGCGGCGAAGATCCGCGCCGAGACCGACAAGCAGCGCACGATCATCCTCGCCAAGGCCTACGAGGAGAGCCAGAAGCTCCGGGGGGCCGGCGATGCGCAGGCGACCCGCATCACCGCCGAGGCCTTCGGACAAGACGCGGAGTTCTACCGGTTCACCCGCAGCCTGGAGGCCTACGAAGCGGTGCTGCCGCAGGAGGGCCAGCTCATCCTCTCCTCCGAGTCGGAGCTGCTCCGCTACCTGCTCGCGGCTCCCGCCTCTTCCGGCTCCCGGTAATTGAACGGATGCGTGACCCGGCAGATTGGGTCGTGCTCATCCTCGTGGGCGGCGTGCTGTCATTCTTCGCCTGCGTGGTCATCAAGAGCCGCCAGGGAGAGCGGAAGGATCAGCAAGACCGCCATGATCGGTGACCTGGTCTTGGCGAAGCGGGACTGGCTGGGGTATCTCGCCGGTGTCGTCCTCCCCCTCTTGCTGCTCGCGCAGCTCCTATTGATGCCTACCTGATCGATGCGGATTACACTGCGGCTCATCCTCTCGCTGATTGTTACCTCCTCCGCGGTCGTCTTCATCTCCGCAGGCTACCAAGCCCGGCAGGAACGGCTGCGCCTCCAAGAGGAGCTCGAGCGACGGGCGGCGGTCCTGGCCGACACATTGCAGGAGCTCGCCGAACCGCTGCTCGAGGGTGACGAGCGGCGCGGAGACCTGCAGCGGCTCGTCGATCGGTTCGGCAATCGGGAGCGGCTGGCCGGCATCGCGCTGTACGCCACAGATGGGCAACCGCTCGCCTTCACGCAGGGCCTCCCACAGCCATTCCGGACGTTGCCGCCGCTGGCGGAGGAGGCCGTCCAGGCGGATGATGCCCGGAACGGCCTGCTCGAGGTTGGTCAGAAGCGCTGGCATGTGTTCGCGCTGCCCATGCGCCGCGAGGCCAGCCTTCTTGGGGCGCTGGTCCTGTTCCACGATGCCAGCTACATCGAGACGCATGCCACCCAGCTCTGGCGCCAGAGTTTCATCCGCCTCTTCTTTCATGTCATGTTCATCACGCTGGTGACGCTGCTGATCGTGCAGTGGAGTTTGATTCGGCCGATGAGTCGCACCGTTGAGTGGATCAGGCGCCTGCGGACGGGGGAGCCAGCCGAGGGGACGCTTCCCAGGGAGGGCCTGTTCGGGCCTCTGGCTCGGGAAGTCACGCACATGGCCAAGAGCCTGGCAGCCGCCAAGGCCGCTGCGGAGGAGGAAGCGAAACTGCGTCATGCCGGGGAGGCGCACTGGACGGCGGAGCGGCTGAAGGAGCACGTCAAGTCCGTTCTGCAGAGCCGCACGCTGGTCGTCGTGGCGAATCGCGAGCCCTACCTGCATGTCCGCGAGGGCCGCCAGATTCGCTGGTTGATGCCGGCCAGCGGTCTGGTCACGGCGGTCGAGCCGGTCCTGAGGGCGTGCGGTGGAACGTGGGTTGCCCATGGCTCAGGCGATGCGGACCGTGAAACCGCCGATGCCCATGGGAAGCTCAGGGTGCCGCCGGAGACTCCATCCTATACCCTCAAACGGGTCTGGCTGACCAAGGCAGAAGAGGACGGGTATTACTACTGCTTTGCGAATGAAGGCTTGTGGCCGTTGTGCCACATCGCGCATACCCGACCGGTCTTCCAGGCCGATGCCTGGGCGCAGTACCAGCGGGTCAATGCCAAATTCGCGGAGGCCGTCGTGGAGGAACTGGAGGGCACCGAGCGCCCCTGCGTGCTGATCCAGGACTACCATTTTGCCCTGCTGCCGCGCCTGATCAAGGCCAAGCGACCCGATGCGATGGTCGCCCTGTTCTGGCACATCCCCTGGCCGAACCCGGAAGCCTTCGCCATCTGTCCGTGGTCACGCGAGCTTCTCGACGGCATGCTGGGGGCGGATTTGCTCGGCTTCCACATCCAGTTCCACTGTAACAACTTCCTCGATACGGTGGATCGGCTCGTGGAGTCGCGCATCGACTGGGAGCGGTTTGCGGTCAACCGGCATGAGCAGACGACGTTCGTGAAGCCGTTTCCGATCAGCATCGCCTCGGAGGAGATGAATGGGTCGCAGGCGGGAGGAACGCGCCCCGCCGCCTCCACCGTCAGGCAACACCTGCTGAAAGGGCTGGGCATCGCAGCGACCTATCTGGGGGTTGGCGTGGACCGGATCGACTACACGAAGGGCATCGGCGAGCGCTTCCGCGCCATCGAGCGGTTCTTGGAGCAGCACAAGGAGTTCCAGGGCCAATTCACGTTTGTCGAGTTGGGCGCTCCAAGCCGGACGCTGATCAAACGCTACCACGATCTGGGCGCCGAATTGGACGCTGAGGCGGAGCGCATCAACCGGCGGTTTCAGACCAGGACGTGGAAGCCGATCATCTTCCTGAAGAAGCACCACAGCCACGCCGAGATCGCCCCCTTCTATCAGGCTGCAAATCTTTGCCTGGTCACCTCGCTCCATGACGGCATGAACCTGGTCGCCAAGGAATTTGTCGCCGCGCGGGCGGATGCGCAGGGGGTGCTGATTCTGAGCGGGCTGACCGGAGCCTCCCGCGAACTGCACGATGCCCTCATCGTGAACCCGTACGATATTGAGCAGACAGCCGATGCCATTCATGCGGCGCTGACCATGGATGAGGCCGAGCAGCGAGCCAGGATGGGGCGCATGCGGCAGACGATCTACGAGCGGAACGTCTATCGCTGGGCGGCTGATCTCGTCAGCGAGCTGGCGCGGCTCCGCCCGGCGCGGGAGCCCAAGGCGTCATCGGCCGCACCCACAGCTGCGTGAGACTATTTGGCAGGGCGTGGTTGGGTATCTGACTGTTACTGAAATCGTTAGGAAAGAGATCACCCTGCCTCCAGCGGTACAATAACAGCCTCAGCAGATAGGGGCATCCTCCGCGTGAGGGGCCACGTGCTGCGCCCGTGAGAGGTGGCGTTGATATGCCGACGCCTCAGTCAGGCCGTGCTCTGGTACCCAGAGGCCAAGCCGTTCATCGAGCAGCAACTCGCGAGTCGTGGCCGACCGGAG
>CAZITU010000103.1:0-8939 GCA_964542245.1 uncultured Nitrospirales bacterium
TTTGGACAAGAGTGGGGTCAGGCACATTTTCTCGGAAGAAAATGAGCCAGACCCCACGGCCGTGCGCCCCTACTTCTTGCCTGGTTCGCTCTTCGTCGGCTCAAGGATCTTCTCGCCCTTGCGGAAGACGGCGTAGATGGCCTGGGACGGGCAGGCATCCAGGCAATAAACTTCAGTCAGAGGAAACCCTCTCAGCCACACGTTCTTCCGCTATTTGAACAAGTCATAGTCATATATCGAGTGATGATGGCCGATGTAACGAAGTTCGGCATGGCTTGGGTCTATGAATTTGAAGATGATGCGATAAGCACGGTCAACCCGTAGGCTCCAAACTTCATGATGCTTGGGATGCAACTTTTCAGTCCGGAGTGACGGATGAAAAGGATTGCTTTTGAAGAGGTCCGTTTTGGCGGCGGCTTTTTTCTGGATGGGTCGAGGTAGTTTCTTGAAGAGCCGATCAAAGGTGGCGGTCGTCGAAATTTCGATCATGACCGCTTAATCGATCAACTCATGGAGCGACTTCCGTTTGGTTGTCCTGCCCGCGCGATGATCCCGCTCGGATGCATCCAACGATTCCAGGAATTCTTTTCTGTAGAGCCCGATCGAGTCGCAAAAGGTTTCAAAGTTCTCTTTCGTGATCTCGATCCGTATGCGGGTGCCGGTTTTCTTGATAATTTTCGCTGCAAGCGCCTGCGCCATTGGAAACCTCCTGCTCATTGCTGATAACAGCGTAAATCTTCTTGCGGTGGATGATCCTTTTGCAGGTCGGACCATACCTGTTTGTGTGTCAGGGCTTTCCAGCGGTCGAAGGTCTGCTCGCGTTCCTCGGCAAAGAGGATTAGCCATCGATCCTCCTGCTCTTGAATCGCTTCTTCAGCCAAGTGGGTCCCCCTCACCCTAACCCTCTCCCTCCAGGGGAGAGGGAACGTGACGGTTACTTGGATTCGGATCCCTTGGCCGGCTCGAGGATCTTCTCGCCCTTGCGGAACACGGCGTAGATGGCCTGGGACGGGCAGGCGTCGAGGCAGAGGCGGCAGGTTTCGATGCAGCGGGACGAATCGAACTTGAACGGGGGCGTGGAGAGCCAGGCGCCGGTCGGACAGACCGGGATACAGACCGCGTTGTGAGTGCAGCGATCGGGGTGGCGGACCAGGTGATCTCTCTTGACCATCATGGGTTTGACTCCTTCAAACAGAGCTCGCGAGAAGAGCTCAAAGATATCTTTCGCCGGCGTCGTCATGGTTTCAAGGGTTCGAGCGGTGTCTTCGGCGGTTCGTGGCCGGGCATCAGCAGCCGTTTGACGATGCGGCCGCCTACAATATGCTGCTCCATGATTTCGGTTACGTCGGCTTTGGTGCCGGCCCAATACCAAATGCCTTCCGGATACACGACGATGCTTGGGCCATACTCGCAATGATCCAGGCAGCCCGCCTTGTTCGCCCTGACGATCCCCTTCAACCCCAGCCGGTCCACTTCCTTCTTCATGAATTCCTGCAGCTTCACCGACCCGTTGTCCGCGCAGCAGCCGCGCGGATCGCTCTTGGGACGCTGGTTGATGCACATGAAGATGTGGCGCTTGAAGGTGGACATCTCAGGCAGGTGAGACGGTACGGTGTGTCTCCAAGGATCGCGCCAGTGACGAGACCTCATCAGGCTTCAGAAGGGTCTTTTTGAGCGTGGCGCCGGCGATCAAGGCGGCGATCTCCTTCAACCGAAGGGTCGCCCGTTGGAGTTGGTCGGACTGAGTGAGGGCCGAAGTGTCCCCCTTGCTTAGCTTGGCGAATTCTCCCTTGATGTCGCGGAAGTCTCGCTGAAGGCTTTTCTCGACGGAACAGGGGTCGCAATACCACTTCGGGCTGAGATCGGCGTTCGGAGAGAGCCGATCGTACGTCCGACCGAAGAAATCGCGGCCCAGCGACACCTTCATGATCCGGATCCCCGAGGCTCCGCAAGCGTCACATTTGCCGGCAAATGAACCTGTGACGTCGGCTTCCAGCATGGTCTTCCTACCCTCCCAAGGCGAAGGAATAGTACACCAAAGCACGAAAGGCTGTCCATATTGTGATCTCGCGCCGGATAGGCGAAAATAAGGCATGACCGTCCGCATTCTGCGCATTCTGTCTGCGCTGAGCCTGTGGCTCCTGCTCGCCGCCCCTCCCACTCTGATGGCGGAGGCGCTGGAGCTGGACCCGGTGGCCGAGGCGAAACGGCTGGAGGCCGGGAAGGCGCGGCTATGTGGAGTTTGGGACTGGACGGTGCACTCCCATACCAGGAATCACCGGGAAGCCAAGTCAAGGATCGTCTTGCCGACGCCGGAGGCGGCTGGGATCGCGGGCCCTTCACCGACCGAGATCCGCATCTACGGCGACGCCGTGTACTTCCGGTGGGACTTCCCCGGCGGCTACCAGGAAGACAGCATGCTGCTCACTGACAACCGGCGTCTGGAGGGCACGTTCCGCACCTCGCACGGCGCGGTCGGCGCGATCAACGGGAAGCGGCTGTCGGCGTGCCAGCCCGCCGCGTCTGGCGGCGCCGTCAAGCCGGAGGACAAGCCATGATCATCGGCGTACCCAAGGAGATCAAGGACCATGAATTCCGCGTCGGTCTGACGCCGGGAGGAGCACGGGCACTGACGCAGACCGGTCATCGAGTGCTGGTAGAGGTCGGCGCCGGTGTGGGCAGCGGGCTGGAGGATGGGCAGTACAAGGCGGCCGGCGCCGAGGTGATCGCTGACAAGGCGGCCCTGTTCGAGCGCGCGGATCTCATCGTCAAGGTCAAGGAGCCGCTGGAGCCGGAGTACCCGCTTTTCCGGAAAGGCCAGGCGCTCTTCACGTATCTCCACCTGGCGGCGAACCGACGGTTGACCGAGGCGTTGCTGGAGCGGCAGGTCTTCGCCGTCGCCTATGAGACCGTCGAGCGGCCCGACCGCAACCTGCCGATTCTCCAGCCGATGAGCGAGGTGGCCGGCCGGCTCTCGGTGCAGATCGGCGCGCACTATCTGGAGCGTACGCAGGGCGGCCGTGGCATCCTGCTCGGCGGCGTGCCGGGCGTCGCCGGCGGGAAGGTGGTGGTGCTCGGCGCGGGCGTGGTGGGGACACAGGCGATCCGGATTGCGGTCGGTCTGGGCGCGCAGGTGACCGTGTTCAATCTGGATCGAGGACGGCTGGAAGCATTGGACGCGCTGTATCGAGGGCGGGTCATGACGATGGCGTCGGACCCGGCTTGGATCGAGCAGGCCGTCCTGGAGGCCGACCTTGTGATCGGCGCCGTGATGGTGACGGGCGCCCGGACGCCTGTGCTGGTGAAGCGCGAGACCGTGAGTCGCATGAAACAAGGGGCGGTGATCGTGGACGTCTCAGTGGATCAGGGCGGCTGCGTCGAGACGACCAGGCCGACTTCCCACTCCGAGCCGGTCTATACGGTGGACGGCGTGCTGCACTATGCCGTACCGAACATTCCCGGGATTGTTCCCCACACTGCGACTTTTGCCTTGACCAACGCCTCGCTTCCCTTTATTCTGCGGCTGGCTGAGTCGGGACCGGAGCAGGCGGTCCGGACCGATGCGGTTCTCGCGAAGGGCCTCAACCTCGTCTATGGCCGAGTGACTTGCCGGGCGGTGGCTGAGGCGCATAAGATGCCGTTCAATCCCTGAATCGGGGCGTAGCGCAGCCTGGTAGCGCACTGCGTTCGGGACGCAGGAGTCGGAGGTTCAAATCCTCTCGCCCCGACCAAATTGAACGCCGCTCATGGACCCGTTGCAATTGCCGAGCAACGGGTTCCCCGACCTCGCGGCTACGGAAGCCGCAGGCGCTCCTCGCTTGCTGGACCCGGCCCATTTGATCTCTTAAAATCTTCTTCGTGAGCAATCCTTCCCCCCAAGCTACGGATCTGGTCGCCGCCGAGGTTCTTGTGTCGGGGCAGGTTCAAGGAGTCTGGTATCGGGCGTTCACGCAGGACGCCGCAACAGAGTTGGGGTTGTCCGGATGGGTCCGAAACCTTCCTGACGGACGGGTGCAAGCCGAAGTCGAGGGACCGCAGGCGCGCGTGGAGGAACTCCTGTCTCGTCTCCGGGTCGGTCCGCCCCGAGCAGTGGTGGTTGACGTATTGGTGACGTGGAAGCGCGCGACCGGTGAGGCGAGAGGCTTTACGATCGCGCCTTGAATGACGGTGGCTGTGTTCGGTTGACACGCCTTTTTTACTTGCCTATACTCTCGCCCTCATGAACTACAAGAAACTGATCCGCGAAGTCCCGGATTTTCCCAAGCCCGGTGTGCTGTTTTACGACATCACAACCCTGCTGAAGGATCACGCGGCCTTTCGCAGCGTCGTGGGAGATTTTACGGCGCTGTATCGCGACCACAGGGTGGCCAAGGTGGTCGGGATCGAGTCCCGCGGGTTCATCCTGGGCGGCCCGCTCGCTCACCAGATCGGCGCGGGGTTCGTGCCGGTGCGGAGACCCGGTAAGCTTCCGGCCGACACGTTCGAGGTCAAATATAATCTGGAGTATGGATCCAACTCGCTGGCAATGCACCGGGACGCGATCACGATGGGCGAGCGGGTGCTCATCGTGGATGATCTGCTCGCGACTGGGGGCACGGCCGCTGCGACGGTCAACTTGGTCCGCCAGCTCGGGGGGGAGATCGTGGGGGTGGCTTTTCTCGTGGAGTTGCTCGCGCTCAAGGGACGCGCGCAACTGAATGGGTACGAGGTCCAGGCCCTCGTCCAGTACTGAATCCATGGCCACGCGACGCATCTCTTCCGGAGGCATTGTGTTCCGTCCGGTCGGTGCGACGTGGGAGGTGGCGCTCATCCGCGTGGCCCGCTCGGGCGGGGAGGAAGCCTGGGCGCTCCCGAAAGGGTGGGTCGAGAAGGGCGAAGACCTGGAGCAGGCCGCCGTCCGCGAGGTGCGGGAGGAGACCGGCCTCCACGCCAGGATCCTGCGTAAGCTGGGCGAGATTACGTATGAGTTCTATTCCAAGGCCGATCGCGGCCCTGTGTCTAAGACCGTGCATCTTTTTCTTCTTGAATATCTGGACGGCGAGACGGACGACCACGACGACGAAGTGGAAGAGGCCCGGTGGTTCCCGATCGCAGACGCGGTGCGGACGCTGACGTATAAGAACGAGCGCGAAATACTGGAAAAGGCCGCGCTTCTCATTCAGGGAGGAGAGCACGCCACATGACGGCAAAGTCCAAGGCCCGCAGGCCGGTGAAGGTCAAGGTCAAGACCAAGGCCCCAGTCCCTAAAAATACGGCCCCTGCCTCCAAAACCCTGACCCGGTCCGCGACGAAAGGAACAGCGTCCAGCCTGCGAACCGAGGCTCTTCGGAAAATTCTGTTGGACCGGCGCCATGAAGTGTTGAAAGAGATCGAGGGACTCATCGGTCACCAGATGTCCGACGAGATGCAGGGGCGGGTGGACGCCGCTCCAGACGTGGGCGATCAGGCCCTTCTGGACACCCAACGGGGACGGGACATTTCCATTCTGGAGATGCGCAATCGCGTCCGGCAGCAGATTGACGAGGCCTTGGCCCGGCTGGGTGAGGGGACCTTCGGGCTCTGCGCCGATTGCGGGGTCGAAATCAGCGAGAAGCGGTTGAAGGCCGTCCCGTTTGCTCGGCGGTGCGTGGGGTGCCAAGAGAAAGAGGAATTGCTGGAAAAGATCGAGCAGGAGGAGGATCAGACCCCCTGACGGGCATGCGATCCCGCTCTCTGGTGATCGCCTTGGGTTTGGCCGTGTTGGCGCCCTCTGTGTGGGCGTTGACACGTGATGAGGAAAACAGCGTCGAGATCTACCGGCGGTTGAATGCCGGTGTCGTCAACATCACCAGCCGGGCCGTCGCCTACGACTTCTTCTTTAATCCCATCCCGAGCGATTTCTCCGGGTCGGGCTTCGTCCTCGACACCCGCGGCCACATTCTTACCAACCATCACGTGGTGAAAAGCGCTCAGCGCCTGGAGGTGAGCCTCGCCGATGGGACCAAGTGGCCCGCCACAGTCGCAGGGGCCGATCCCGTGACGGATCTGGCGGTCCTGCAGATCAAAGCGCCGGCGGACGTCCTCACCGTCCTCCCGCTCGGCGATTCCTCCGCGCTTCACGTAGGCCAGAAAGTCTTGGCCATCGGTAATCCTTTCGGGCTCGAGCACAGTCTTTCGGCCGGGATCATCAGTTCGCTCCGGAAAGTCGTGAAAACAGGCCAGACGGAAATCGAGGACGTCATCCAGACCGATGCGGCTATCAACCCCGGCAATTCCGGCGGGCCGTTGCTGGACTCCGACGGGCGTGTGATCGGGATCAACACGGCGATCTTCACGCCCTCCGGGGGGAATGTGGGGGTCGGTTTCGCCATCCCAATCAACACCGCGAAACGGGCGGTGGCCGATATCCTGGCCCGCGGCTACGTCCCGTACGCGTATTTGGGCGCCGAAACGCAGACCCTGACACCGACGGTGGCGCGGGCGCTCAAGCTCCCGGTGGACCGCGGCGCCATCGTGGTCCGAGTGTGGGACGGGAGCCCGGCCGCCAAGGCCGGCTTGCGAGGCGGGACGCAACAGGTGGTGATCGGCAATGCCATCGTGCTTATCGGAGGAGATGTCGTGGTCGGGGCAAACGGCCAGCGGATCACCTCCTCGGATGAACTGCGCCGGTTGACACGCAAACACCAGCCGGGTGATATGATGAAGCTGGAGATTCTGCGTCAAGGGAAACAAGGAGAAGTCGAGGTGAAGCTCGGGGAACGCCCGCGCGAGCGATGAGCCTTTTGAAGCGAGCCGTGGTGCTCTGCAGCGGAGGGTTGGACTCCACGGTAGCGGCCGCCGAAGCCCGGACCGCCGGCTATGAGCTCTACTTGCTCAGCGTCAACTACGGCCAGCGTCATGCCGTCGAATTGAAGCGGGTGCCCGAAATCGCTCAGGCGCTGAATGCATCGCGTTACCTTATCGTAGATCTCGACCTCCGCGCGATCGGCGGGTCGGCGTTGACCGGTGCGGTGCCTGTTCCTAAAGATCGCTCGGCGGGTGACATCGGCGCGGGCATTCCGCCGACGTATGTGCCCGCCCGCAACACGCTCTTTCTCGCCTTGGCGCTGGGGTGGGCGGAGGTGGTGGGAGCCGAGGCGATCTACTTCGGGGCGAACGTCTTGGACTACAGCGGCTACCCGGACTGCCGCCCGGAGTTCCTCGAGGCCTTCGAGGCGCTGGCTCGGGTCGGGACAAAGGCCGGCGTGGAAGGCCGAACGATCCGCGTGGAGGCGCCCTTGCTCAAGATGACCAAGGCGGCCATCATCCGCCGGGGTATGGCCCTGGGGGCACCGCTCCACTTGACCCATAGTTGCTACGACCCGGATGACCAGGGGAGGGCGTGCGGTCGGTGCGACAGTTGCCGGCTGAGGCGCAAAGGCTTTGCGGAGGCCCAAGTGCCCGACCCGACCGATTACGTTGACAATGACGGTAACACATGAGCCGGGTGGCTCGATGCACGGGGAAAGGACGCGTCTCGGCGCGTCCGGGGTGGGCGGGTGCCATTGGAAACGTGGCTTGCGTCGGCCTTCTCATCCTGATGGGCGTGATCCCCGTCGGCGCGGAGGCGCCTGAGGGCTCCGACTCCAGCCTCACGGCCCTCTTCGTTCGCTACTACGGCGCGATACAGAAGGGCCGGTGGCAAGAAGCGCTCGGTCTCATGCATGAGCGCCTGAAATCAGCCACGCAGATCCAAACCCCCGAGGATCTCGCCCGGCGAAACGAGCGCACGCAACGGGAACTCAAGGACGCCTTCCAGAAGTTCGATAATCTTGAGGTGGCCAAGGCCGAAGTAGATGTAACCTCCATTAATGCCCAAGTTACGGGGGGCGGGGATGGAGACGTCGCGGGCCGGGTGACGTACGATCTCGTGGTCTTTCCGAAAGGCCCGGGACGGCCTCTCATGTACCGGGTGGTCCTGGATGTGGGTCTCTCTCGAGGCCTGATCGTCCGGATCATGCAGCAGTCCATCACGCGCATCGATCCGGGCGGCCTCGGCGACGCCGTCTAAGCCCGGTAAGCATTCTGTCCTGTTCCACTCTCGGATGTTTCTCTATCAAGGCAACTTGAGTTGCGCGGTGCGCCGGCAGTCGACTAGACTCATTCTCAGTATTGTTGGGTTCGTCCATGAGTACAGAGCACCTCTCCCCAAACAAGCTGTGGTACCTCAAGCACATCAAGCTCTTTTCCGGTCTCAGCCAAGACGAGCTTCAGGAAATGGACCGGACCACCCGGATGCAGGAAATCAAAAAGAAACAGCCCATCTACCTGCCGGGAGATCCCGCCAACACGGTGTACCTGCTCAAAAAAGGCCGGGTCAAGATCGCCAGCAGCGCTCCGAGCGGCAAAGAAGTCACGTTCGAGATTCTTGAAGCGGGGGAAATCTTCGGAGAACTGGAAGTGCTGGAAGACTCTCCGCGCGAAACCCTGGCTGAGGCGCTGGACGACGCCTTGATTTGCGCCATCCGGCGGGAAGACTTCGACCGCTACCTGAGCGAGCATCCGAATCTGTCCGTGAAGCTGACTAAGCTTATCGGACTCCGCCTGCGAAAGATCCAAACCCGTGTTGAGCACCTGGTTTTTCGGGACGCGCCGGCCCGGCTGGCCCATCTTCTGCTGGAGTTGAGCAAGTCCGATGGGGCTCCCGACGGAGCCGGCATCCGCCTCCAGGCCAAGCTGACTCACCAGGAAATGGCCAACCTGATCGGCTGCTCGCGCGAGACCGTCAGCACCATTCTGGGCCAATTTCGTGATCAAAGCCTGATCCAGATTGACGGTCGATCAATCATTGTATTGAACCCGCACAGCCTGTCCCGCCTGGTTTCTTAACCCTACCCGCGTTCTTCCTTCAACTGCTCCAGCACCTTCCGTTCTGCCTCCATCCAGTGCTCCAAGTCGTGACCGTACTCACACCCACATTC
>CAZITU010000104.1:0-8887 GCA_964542245.1 uncultured Nitrospirales bacterium
AGCAAATCGCCCCTTTTTTCTATACCACCCCTACGCTACTGCGTAAGTCGTGGTATCAATAGAAACTTTACGCTGTAGGAATAGGAAGCCGTATGCCCTTGCAGGCGTTTATCCATCGGAGAAAACCTGGGAAAGGTATGGCGTTTCTCTCCTCCCGTGCCTGGAGCGCTGGAGAGAGTGCGGACATATAGCGCGTGCCTTCCAGGAAGCGCTTGGCCACAGAGCGTGGAACAGTTCGACCGGAGTGAGCCGCTTCCGCGCATTGAAGTATGCGCGGGAGATCAACAGCGTCTCGACGGTTGATACCGTCGACCGACAGATCGCTCACCACACATTTCTCCGCCAAGTGAGTGTGCTCTATAAGGGAGGCAAGCAATCGATTGTAAGTCGTTCCGCCCCATGTGATAAGGCGGTTTCCCTCCCAGTGCCACCAAGCCGGATCGATCCCACTTCGCCGCGCCATTGCCCAGACAACGACCCGGCTGAGTCCCCTTCGGCCACGGGTTGTTGGCAACGTCGCCAGGGGGCGTTGGCCCTCTCGGACCTTCTCCAAATACATCGAACCATCAGCCCCACCGTGGAGCTGCCTGAACTTGCCGCCGATGTACAGCACCCCACCAGAGTGTGCCGGGCCGGCTGTGGCCACAACCTCGCCACGCGACGTGTCGATTACGGGCACCCCGCTTCCGCCCGCGATCACCGTGTGAATTCGTCGTTTGTCGCCTGCATCCATCCATTCATCCGAGGGAATGAGAGATCCATTCACGTTGCGCAGGGTGCCTGTCTCAAGCATGTCATCCACGACATCGGCGTGGTCCATACCCCCGCTACCTGTGGAGAAATCCTTTCTGGTCAATGCGTGCCCATTACGTACTGCGCGCCACGTGAGGCTGAGCACTTGCTGGAAGTGCACGGATGGTCGGTCGTACTCATGAACATCGTCGAGTTCCCCTCTTTGAGCACAGTCGAGCAGCGCCGAAAAGACGGCTTCTATGTCAGGGCTGTCCCGAAGGGCAACGACCCGGCAGATATCGCTTCGGCGGTTGCCGCGACCGATCCGCTGCAGGAAGGCGCTGACCGAGATTGGAGGATCTGCAAGCACGATCACGTCTATGTCGCCGATATCAATGCCTATTTCGAGCGTCGATGTGGCGACGCATATCCCGAATCGGTCGCTACGCATGGCGGCCTCGACACGCTCACGCTCTGCGGCTGCGAGGATGCCGATGTGAAGATGCACAGGCCATCGGGTTCCCGATAGCGCCGACGAAAGGGCTGCGGCAAGCGCGTGGGCCGCATTGCGAGAGTTGGTGAACACCAGGACCTTGGCGACGCCGCTGGTCTCTATCCAGAAGCGGAGGGCCGCCGCACGCTCCCTCGGCAACTCCCCACGCCGTGCTTCCGGTACGTCAATGAAATCGAAGTCGATATCCCGTGGATTCCCGTTGGACACAACCCTGCTTTCTGACCCAAACCAGAGCGTCCGCACCTCGTCCACCTGGTCAATAGTGGCCGTCATTCCAACGATCTGGAAGTTGTCGCGAGTGGAGCGCGGACTGGCGGAGGCCTGCCGTATCCGGTCGATGATGTGCCGGAGCTGCTGGCCCCGCGCCGAACCGTGCAGCAAGTGGATCTCGTCGACCACAATCGCCCGGACAGAGGTCAGATCCTTGGGGCGCATCAGTTGAAGGGAGTCCAGCGCCTCAGGCGTCGCAATAAGACAGAATGCGCCGTCAGAAACCCGGAAGTCGTGATGATCCCCTGTGTAGCGTTGTACAGCGCCTGGCAGCCGAATCTCCAGATAGTCCATCAACCGGGCGTACAGGTCATTTACCAGCGCTTTTGTGGGCGCGATGTGGATCATCGACAGGTGATCTCGGCGGAAGGACAAGTGACGCTGGAAGAGAGGCGCTATCGCCGCTTCGGTTTTCCCCGAAGCAGTGGGCGCTGCGAAAAGGACGGACTCCCCCCTCACTATGTGAGGCATCACGAGTGCCTGTGCAGGCCATGGACGTCGCCTACGAAAGAAAACTGGCCACACGTCTGGCATCATGCGGGCCAGCCCGCTGGCGTCCACCTCAGTCCCAGGGAAATTCATACCCGGATGCCCTCCGTGCTGCCGAAGTGACGAGTTTCACGAGATTGTCATGCGTATCCGCTGCCCCGCACATCAGGATTGAGGGAACGAGACTCGCCAGTTTGATCCAGATGCGCATCAAGCGCTCATTCGTTGGCTGTTCGTCAAGCGCCGTGGCCAGAGCTACACTGATCGCCTGGCGGTTCCTCTCGTCAGAGAGCAGGTGCATTCCTCGTCCGAGATGGCGATAACACCTCGCGAAAAACGACTCACACCACGCGCAATATTCTTTTGGTGTCGGCGGGCTGAGCATGACCCGGTCGTCCTCGCGGTGAAGGAAGACGCACGCCTCACGTAGCGATAGCGTGGGGTCGGCGAACGTGTCCCCTTCCGTGAGTCCCACGAACAGCGCGAAGTGCGGCCCTTCCTGCCAGTATGGAGGTACCTGGATACCGTAATCGTTGGCAATCGGAGGATCGTCTCCCAACACCGGGGGATGAGCAACTCGTGCCAGTAGGTCGAAGAAATTGTTCGCCCGCTCCCTGCGTCTGACGTTGAAACCCCGTACGTGCTCGGCTTCGTCAAGGATGATGGCCAGCCCTTTGTAGCCAACTGCCCGACAGATCTCGTTGAGGACTACCAGTAGGAAAACGTAGATATCAGCAGTCTCCCTGATCTGCGGCAGAAGCGGGATGGATCGTCCTGGCAGGCCACAATGCTGAGCTAGGCTACGAATCGCAGAGACCGCCTTGACCTGGCCTGACAGCCAGCCAACGCCGGAGACGTAGTCCTCATCAGGATTGTGGGGGAAATACTGAAGAACCTCCAGTGCGCTACGGAACCAAGGACAGCGGTGAAAGTATTGACCATCACGAATTAGATCCCAGTTGTCGCGGATTTCCTTAACGAGACCGAAGAACCCTTCTGTCTTTGTACCGTTTTCTCGCATCGGAAATGTCAAACCGTTCAGGATGCCCTGGTAAACCAGATGAGGTTTCGCAGGGTCCGCGGCTTTGGGGTCGAACTCAAGAAAGGCAGTTACCCACCCCTGCTTCAGCGCAATCGCTTTGACGAGCTGCAGGTGGTGAGACTTACCTGTCCCGTAGAAGCCGAAGAAAATCTTGCAGAGGCCGTCCCTCGGCGCCGCGTGGAGCCATCTTTGAACCTTGGACGCGGCCTTGCTCCCCCCAATAGTCAGGTCAATCAACTGGCTGGGGTCGGGTGGCACGACGCCGAGATTCATCGCTTCGAACGCCTGCCGGAATCGCAAAGCTTCGGCGTCATAGGCGGGCGAGTCCGATTGCACAGCGGCGCGGTATTCGCCACGCGGTGTTAAGTGTCGCACCGCGACGTCGAGGGACTCACCGAAGAAGTCAACCTGGGCTGTATCCCCCAGGATCCTCAAGACCCTACCAACACCGAAATCTGGATGTTCGACCTCGCTGCCGGTGTGGATCATGCGCCGTCCTCGCGCTCGGGAAGTTCGTGGCCCTGGACGAACGCTGTTGCATCTGCCTCACTGATAAGCTGCTGGTTCTGCTCCTGTTGTGACAGGAATCGGCAATACTGATAGACGAAGACGCGTGGGGGCACCTTGTCTAGGAGGACCAATACCTGCTTCTGAGCGGCGATCAAATATTCCATGTTCGTGTTCTGAATCTCGCGATCCCATCTGAGATCCCGCGCCACTTCGAAAACATCCATCAGTCGCTCCCCGATCTGGCGCGTGACGACATCGGAGTTCTGCTTCTCCAAGTCGATCAACGGGACCATCGGGCTTCCGGGCGAAAAGGCCACCGAACCGATGCGATCGTTCAGGGCGGTATAAGACCTGGAGATGATGTCGCTCCGGAAGTCCGGCGTAGCAGCATACATGAACATGACGCCGCCAAACTGACCGTCCGCATTGTCGTTGATCATCGTCAGCATGTTCTCGATTGCCTGCCTCTGCTGCACCGAGCCACGTCGGAAGGAAGCGGTCCGGGTGCCTTCGTCGAAGGCGACAAAGAAGCCGCGATATCCCATCCGGCTGCGCAGAAAGCCAATGACTGTCTTAAGCCGCTTGAAAGCGTTCTCGTCCCTGGCAGGCTCGTACAGTCCATAGGTATCCCGCAGGCCTCTAGACCGAACTGTGTCGCCGCGGACCCACTCGATGAGTTCGCGGTCCAAGACCGCCGGGACTGCATCACACTCTTGGTCGAGCAACCGTTTTCCCAAGCCTGCTAGCGCTCCGGCCATCTGCTGGTCAGGAGCTCCAAGCCAGAGATCGGTGAAAGCCCGTTCGACCTGCCGGCGGACCATGTCTGGGACCTGTTGGCCAGGCTGCATTCCCATACTTCTGAGCTTCCTCACAATCCAGTTGTGGATCAAAATTTCGATGCCTCGGTTTTCGCTGTTGAGCCCGAGGCCGTCATTTGACGGCAGGAAGTTCCCCAATACCGCTCGGAAAATGGCCAGTTGGGAATTGAAGGGGCACTCCTTACTAATACTGACCAAAGATGGTACAATGTCGTTTTCGTGGGCTTTCTGCATCAGGCTCCATATGAACTGCGTCTTGCCGCTGCCATAGTCTCCCTCCAGGTACTTGAAGCAACTGATTCCGTCAGCCAGAGCACCGCGGAAGTAGTTTGTCTCCAACGAATTAAGGATTGGGTCGGTGCCAACATTGATGAAGTGGGAGTAGGCGCCTGGCGCAATCGGTGAGTTCAGTAGTTGGGTGATAACGTTCTGGGCATCAGGCCTAGATATAGAGATGTTCATAGATCGGCTCCTGATTTCTTGGCGGGTGAGGTTGAGGGGATCACGGGCTCAGGATCTTGAACTAACTCGGCGGAGGTAGATGACCGGCCGAGTCTGCGTTCCTTCGGGATTCGTGGGCATGAAAAGTGCCTTGGAGTTTGGTCCGTGGGCCTGATTGAGCGTCGCAGGGACGAACTCAAATGTCTCGGCGTCTGGCGTTGCTGGCTTATTCCGCCTCCAGTTTAGAAGGTTTGCTATGAATGCCCCGTCAGGAATATCCGTAAAGCTCCGGCGTGCCGGGCTGTTCCAGAAACGCTCGTCCTGGGCGGCCACCTTGAACATCCGGGCGACATCGGAGATGAATACGTCGTCGCTCGTCGTGAAATGCCGCGCCATCACCCATGCCAGTGTCAAGCGGTTCTGGAAGACATCCACAGGCATTGTAGTCTCGTCCACGACCTTCTCAGCGGCGGCATGGGCCCGAACCACATAGTTGACGTCCGGCGGAATCTTGGAGGCGATTGGATAGTGAGGGGTAAGACACCAAGACCAGTTCTTTCCGGCCCCGTCGGCCACTAGGATGAGCCGGCCAGCATAGAAGTGGTTATCCTGGACCCCGCTGGGGACACTCAGCTCCCGTAGCACACCGGTAGCGAACCGGCGGACTCCCTCTGGATGGCGGAGCACGTCGAGTTCGTCGCTCAACTGCTGCCGCACGGCCGCGATCTCTGCAACGACCTCATCGGGTAGTGGCTCGTTCGGAGGCAGGCTGAGAGAAACCAGTTCCTGCCGCCGCTCCACAGGCGCGGGCGGGAGGTCAAGACCCTCGGCTCGCGTCTTACCTTGGCCAAGTATGCGCGGGAGTTTAGCCGCCAGACTGCCCTTGGCGTTGGCGAGCAAACTGCGTTCGGCAGCGTATTTCTCAAAGAGGGGAAACAGAGGTGTAGATGAGGTTTCTTGCACAGGTGTGCTCTCTTCCTATGATAGCTCCCTAAAGTCTACTGACTCATAGAGAGTTGGATCGATACTCTGGAAAAGCTTAGGGAAATCCTGGCACAACAGTGCCAGCCGGCGAGTTGGTCGGGACAATGCCACATAGGCACGGTTGAGCGTAAAATTTAGTGACGCGTGCTCCACTTGATCGAGTCCGAGAACGAAGCATGCATCGAACTCGAGTCCCTTGACCCTCTCGACACTGGTCGTGATGAGTTTGCCTTCCGCGAGTGCATCCCAGGCCGGGGCGAGGGGGATACCCAAGTCTACCAGATCCGCCCGGAGCCGCATGAGGGCTTCCTGATCTTCGTTGATTTGAAGCAGAGCGACCGATTGAACCGTCCTGGAATGGCGGAGCGCGCTCCAGAGTTGCTTGATACGTAGAGGGTGGTCCGCAGCGCGGGCGAGAAGCAACTGCGGCTTGGTGTCATCAAATTCCTTGTTGACCTCGAACTGGGCGCGCTCGCGGAAGGCGGCCTGGTGGAACGCCTGGAGGAAGTGTCCTATCTGACGGCTCTGGCGCATGTTCAGCGCGAATGGGAAGAGTTGCTGTGCACCGCCATCGCGTAGCGGGTTGCCGATGGTCAGCGCTTGTGCGTCAACCATGCCGTGGACCGGGGAGACGACCTGCCGGAAGTCAGCCGATACCGTGACCGCCCCGTTTGGGTCCACAAACGAGACGAGAAGAGATGCCTCGGCAACGCATAGATCCTGAGCCTCATCGATAACGACGTGCGTCCAGCGGTTTTGAGTTCCCCCGATACTGGCCAGCACGGATGGAACCTCGCGGAAGCGGCTCTGAGGGTCGTCGGTCTCAGGCAGCGCAAAACGGAGCAGCCAGGCCAACCAGCCACGCTCCTCCGACCCGAACTGTCGGGTGCGCCAATCCTCTCGGAGCGCGTCTAACACCTGGGCTTCGTTGGCGCGAAAGCCGGTTCCCTGCCGTATCCGAACCGCGCCTTCTGATCGCTGATGGGCAAAGAAGGCCTCCAGAGCGGATAGTGGATCGTAGACCCAGAACAACCATCGCATGAAGAAGATGTCGAACTGCTGCCGGTCACGGGTTGCCAAGGACGACCTCATGCGCTCATAGACCGAAGCGGCTCCCTGGTAAAGCACATCCATCCGAAGCCGAGAGCGAAGTGGGTCAACGCCCGAAGTACTGGGACGTGCGGTCTGCTGCAAAACGTGCGCAAGATCGGCAGGGGAGGCTTCGCCGAGCGCTGTCGGGATTGCCGTCCACTCGGCCTGGTCAGCTTGTCTAACGCGCTCAACGATCTGCTGCTCGAAGGTGCGCCAAAGACCCCGCAGGTCTTCGGGCCTGGCCAGGCCGAAGAATGCCGTGCGCGCCCGCTGCTCCAGTGAGGGCAGCCGGCGTTGCCGGGGACGCGCGTCGTGCTTGTATATCCATACCTCATCCAGGTAACGGTCGATAAAGGGCTCGACTGAGGAGACGACCGAGTCTGGTATACTCAACTGCTCCACAAGCAGGCGTCGCGAATAGGTCACGAGGTTAGCGTTCGCCAGGAAGACACGAGTCCGCTCAGGGGAATAGGGGGTCAGAACACCCTCGGCACGACGTTCACCCTGCTGGTCAAAGAGAAAGCGGATGCGCTGAAAGGCGACGGTAGTCTTGCCACTGCCCGGTGCGCCGGTCACAATCATCAGGCCGTCCATCCGGCTGATGAATGCGTCGATCTGCTCGGGGGTCATGCTCAGCCTGACCGCCTTCAGGCCTCTCGTCGGTTCGGCATGCCCACGGGGACGCACCGAACCGCCGGGATCATAGAGGCCCGATATCTCCGGGAGGACAGCGTCGAACCGAGCCCGTGCTATGGGCTTTATGCCCACGAGCCGAAGACCATTTGCCCTAATACTATGGTACTCGCCGACTCGGCCACTGAGCGCCAGTTGGACGCCAGGGTGGGTCCACGCCAAGACGGCGATGTTTCTGCTACCATTCGTGAATTCTTCGTTGGTCACCGAGTGCTCGTTCGCGTACCAGAGCTGTTCCTTCCTGTCGAAGTGCCCCGGGCGCTCCTCCGTCTCAGTGATGACCTCGAGCATGGCGTGGTAGGGCTGGCTGACGATTGCATGGAGCGTCTTGATGCGCCCTTCGCGATAGGCGAGCCGGGCCCACTGGGAGGAGGTCATGCCGGTTGTGAAGTCGATGGGACCGACATCCACGCCGTACCGCGTCAACTCGGCCACTGAAAGGCTTCGCGTTTCGATGGCGTTCGCTTCGTCCCTCGCTACTCGTTCCTGGAGCAAAGATGAAATTTCCAAGGTACCCTTCTTCCCGGTCTCCTTCTTCCTGGTCGCCGTGCGCTTGGCAATAGCCTTCCTGGTGGTCTTTTTTGTGGCGGTCTTGCGGGTCACCTTCTTCCTGAAAGCCATCTTGGTAATCGCTTTCTTCCTCGTGGCCTTGCCGCTCGCCAGCGGTTCCCACGTTCCACGATAAGTGGGTTCTAAAAAATCCGTTGACAGAGCAGTCACTTGGTCAACCAAAAGTTTCCTGATAAAACACTAGCTTGATGGAGGCGTTCACGAGGGCTCAAGTCAAGAATATGTCGACAAACGTCGTCAGCGGATTCGTCGATTGACTTTGTCGGACGGCTGGCCACCGTGTACCCCTTCGCCCGCCGCCACAACTGATCCATCGCCTTAAGCTCAGGGGCGGCTTTGGGCAAGAAGATTTTCAAGCGTCTCCAGATCAAGCGGTATGCACTGATGTTCGGAGAAATAGAGGATCTCCATCAGCGTCACTCCCGATATAGCAACGATATGGTGCCCCTGATCGGCTTCCTGAAAGATGCTCTTTGCCTGTCTACCAAGCCTTCGGCTTCTCCGCAGATGCAGGACAAGCGCCATTGTGTCTGCCAGATAGTCCATCAAATCCTCTTGATGCGGCGCTGAAGCGATTTAGACAACTTTCGCCGGACCTGGCGGATATCCTCATTGGGGTGAGCCTGGCTTCGGACAGCCTATCGGACGAGGTCAGAGGGGGACGCGACATCTTCTTTGGACACGACTTACGCAGTAGCGTAGGGGTGGTATAGAAAAAAGGGGCGATTTGCT
>CAZITU010000105.1:0-8881 GCA_964542245.1 uncultured Nitrospirales bacterium
CCCGCGCAGGAGGCGCCGGTCTTCTGGTCCTGGCACGGCATTCCCGCCGTGTCGTAATAAAACCGTTCGTGGACGATCTTGCCGTTCCGCCACCGCGCCACGGAAACCTGCTCCAGGTGCGCCGGCTTGTTATCCGTCGTGACGAAGTCGAAGGCGGCCTCATAGAAGGTCACGTTGTCGCTGGCCCCGGTCGCTTTGACCTCGAAGCCCTTCCATTCCTTCACGTTGCTGAGAAACTGCTTCTCCCGCTCGATGTTGGCCTTCAACCCGATGGTCGGCGAATTGGCGTTCTCCTGCATCTGCACGTCCTCGGCGTAGAACTCGTTCATCGCCTCGAGGATGCGGCCCTCCTGGATGTGCCGATGAAGGTCCCGGAGTCTCTCTTCAATAGTGACGGCTGCACATGCTTTCATGTCGCGTTCTCCTTTCCTTGGTTCGGTTGGTTGTCTCGCCGCCGACATTCCGGTCTCAGCCGGCGAATTCATGATCAATCGGCGTATGCGCGATGTGATTGATGTAGTTCGAGATGCTCTTGAGGCCGATGAAGGCAACGATCTCGTAAACCTTGGCCTTCGTGATGCCCTCCTGTTCCAGCGCAACGAGATCCCCCGCCGTCAGCCAGCCCTTCTTCTCGAGAAGCAGGCGCGTCGCCCGGACTACCGGCGCAAGTTCCACGGCAGCCGGCAGCCCTCCTTTCCGGATGGCCGTGACCTCCTCAGGGGACAGACCCACCTTCCGCCCCAGCCACCCATGCGCCGCCTGGCAGTAGTGGCAGTCGTTCGCCGAGGAAACCGCAAGCTGCACCGCCTGCTGCTCGCTGGCACTCAGCGTACCTCCGCGCAGCGCCTCTTGCCCGCCGAGATACACCTTCAGCGTAGCCGGGCTGGCGCTCATCTCCTTGAACAAATTCGGGACGAACCCGAGCGCCCGTTCGACCTGACCCAGCGCTTTCTCAACGGAAGAAACCGTAGTCATCGTTGTCATGATTGCCCTCCCTTCGTGTGGTTGAGTGGAATGATAATAGTTGACCGGTCGGTAAATTGACCTTCAATAAAAAAACGCGCGCTTTTCACTTTCTGCCCGTGACCCTTCGTCGGGGCGCGGCGCCTGCCGCGAGCAGCCGCCTCACCCCGCCCGCCAGCCGCTTCGCCACCGCCAGATCGTTACTGGTCTTCGCCATCAGGCTCACCCCTTCGAGGTACGCCACGAGCATGTGGGCCGTGGCCCGGCAATCCTGCTCCGGCAGGTCGCCCGCAGCGACGGCATCATGCAAGGCCCTTTCGAAATAGCCCGCCAACTCGCGGAAGATGCCGTTGACCTTCCGCCGGATCGGCTCATCCTGCGTGCTGAGCTCCAGCCCCAGGTTTCCGAACGGACAGCCCAGCACCTTGCCCGTCCGGTCCTTCGTCGCGCACTGCTGCTCGTAGAGCGATTCGAAGAACCGCTCGATCCGCTTCAGCGGCGGCAGTCGCTTGGAGAACACCGGATCGAGCACGGCCGCCTTGAGCATCTCCCATTGGCGGTCCAGGGCGGCCAACGTGAGGTCGCCCTTGGACGGAAAGAAATGATAGAAGCTCCCCTTCCGCACGTCCGCATGCTCGCACAGTTCCTGGACCCCCACATCGGCGTAACTGCGGGCGTGCATCAGCTCCAGGGCGCTGGCGATGAGCTTCTCTCTGGCGTCGCTGACTTGTCCCATGCTGCCCATCCTGAATGAAAGTTGACCGGTCAGTCAACTTTAAAACACATGCAGCCGCCCTGTCAAGGGGAATGTTATTCCTCCCGCCCGCAGGCAAAGCCATCTAATTCGTTCCCTTCTTGAAGACGATATCACCGTAAAAGGCGGTCGCCGACTCGCCGGTGTTGTCGGTGTCGGTCATGATGGCCACCCCGGAAATCATCGGGGGCTCCTCGCCGAAGGCCTTCCTGTAATCCTCGTAGATGTTGCGCTCTTCGGTGATCCATTGATTGAGGCCGGTCGCCCCGCTCTCCACCACGATCATCTTGACCTGGTCAGCATAGGGGTTCGGGACCACCGTGCCCTTGGGAGCTTTGCTCTCCCAGATGTAATTGATGGCGGCCAGGGGTGGGTACTGCCCGTATAGCAGCTTGGCCGTCTCATGCTTGGCCTTGTCGAAAAACCCGACCTTGGAGGAGTCGTATTCGAACGTGATGTAGATCCGGGCCGGGTAGTCGTCTCCTTCTTTCTTGGTCACGTCTCCCTTCTTGAACACATTGGCCACCTTCCATCTCCATTGCACGATCGGATATTCCTTGAGGTTGATCTTGATCTCTTTGGTCAAGCCTGAGGCGGAGGCCTCGCTGACGGCCTTGACGGCGACGGTATCGCCGTCTTTGCTCACCGAGTAGTTCGTATGCCTTTCGATCTTCTTGAAGGTCAAAGGCTTCCAGCCGTCCGGAAGAGCAGCCCCTTCGGTCGCCGCCGAAAATTTTCCCACTTCAAGGACGGGAGGCGAGTCGGCATGGATGGCGTAAGGAACAAGGAACAGGCTGCCAAGCAAGACGAGCAGCAAACCGCCATTCGACAGGCTCAGGGCGAACGGTTTCGTAAAGCGATTATCGCAAGAACCACCCCTGCCCATCCCTCCCCCCTCGAGGGGGAGGGTGAGGGAGGGGGGGCTACCGAGTGAGTCTGACGGCAATTTCAATCGCATCAATTCACCTTGTCCAGGCAAACCATTTCTTGAGGATGTTCTTCTGGCCTTGCGTAAAGTGAGCCTTGCGCCACAGGTTGCACACCTTCTTGTTGACCTCAGCCTGCGTCGGGTAGGGGTGGATGGTGCTCGTGATGGTCTTGACCCCTAGGCCGGCTTTCATGAGGACCGAGAACTCATTGATCATGTCCCCCGCGTGGGCCGCCACGATGGTCGCGCCGAGGATCTTGTCCGTGCCCTTCTGAATGTGAACCCTCGCAAACCCCTCATCCTCGCCGTCCAGGATGGCGCGGTCCACTTCGTCGAGCTTGTACGTGTAGGTTTCGAATTCCAAACCCTTCGCCTTGGCATCCCCTTCATACATCCCCACGTGGGCGATTTCAGGTTCCGTGAACGTGCACCACGGCATGATCATTGAATCCACGCTGGCATAGGCCAGTCCAAACGGATGCGGGAACAGCGCGTTCTGAATGAGAATCTGGGCCATCGCGTCCGCGGCGTGCGTGAATTTGTACTGCGAGCAGATGTCGCCGGCGGCGTAGATACGTGGGTTGGTCGTCTGCAGCCGGTCGTTCACTCTTACGCCGGTTTTGTCGTATTCGACACCGACTGATTCCAATCCAAGCCCTTCCACATTCGGCGTGCGGCCGACGCCGACCAAGATTTCATCGACCGTGATGTCGTACTGTTGGCCGTGCGAATCGACCGTCAAACGTTTGCCGCTGTCCGTTTTAGTGACTCTCAAATCCTTGCCGCAGCAGAGCAGCTTGACGCCGTCGCGGAGCATGGACTCGTGGACGATTTCCGCCGCGTCTCGGTCTTCGTTCGGCATGATGCCGTGCATCGCCTCGATGAGGTACACCTGGCTGCCGAAACGGGCGAACGATTGCGCCAGCTCGCATCCGATCGGTCCCGCCCCGATGACTGCCAGGCGGGGCGGCAACTCGGTCAGCGTAAAGATCGTTTCGTTCGTGAGATAGCCGGCTTCCTGTAACCCAGGAGTGGGCGGAGCGGAGGCCCGCGCGCCGGTACAGATTGCCGCTTTCGCGAACCGCAGTGTCCGGTTGCCGGCCGGCCCCTCGACCGTCACCGTATCCGATCCGGAAAACCGGCAGTTTCCGATGAACACGTCCACGCCAAGGCTCTTGTACCGATGGACCGAGTCCGTGTGGCTGATGCGCGCCCGGAGTTTTCGCATTCGGGCCATGGCCGCTCCGAAATCATATTGCACACCGGGAGGGATCCGGACCCCGAACTCGGCGGCATTGCGGATCTCCGACCAGACGCGCGCGGCGCGGATCACCCCTTTTGAGGGCACGCATCCGACGTTGAGGCAATCGCCCCCCATGAGATGTTTTTCAATCAGGGCCACCTTGGCGCCCACGCCTGCGGCGATCGCCGCCGTGACCAGCCCGGCGGTGCCCGCTCCGATCACGACGATGTTGTAACGGCCGGTCGGGTCCGGATTCACCCATTGTGGCGGGTGCACATTGTCGAGCAATTTCAGATTGTGCTCGTCCTCAGGAAGAATGGTGACTTTCTCGTGTGCCGGTCTCGGCTCGGTCATCAACGTGGATGGCATGGTGTCCCCCATATCAGTGGATCGGCGACCTCAAGCTTTCTTGGCGATGAACTTGCGATAGAGAATGGGCATCAGCGCCAGCAGCCCCAAGAGCGTGAAAGCCAGGAGGACATTGGGAGAGGCGATCTCTCTGAGTGAATTGATCGTCCCGAGCTGGCGCCCGGCGTAAGCGAACACGAAGCTGCCGGGAATGATACCGATCGCCGTAGCGGCGACGTAGGTGCCCAACTTGACACGCGTGAGGCCGGAGACCAGGTTCACCAGGAAGAACGGGAACGCCGGAATCAACCGGAGCGTCATGAGGTAACTGAAAGCGTTCTTTGAGAAGCCTTCTTGAATGGGCCCGATGCGGTTGCCGAACTTGCCTTCCACCCAATCCCGCAAGAGGTACCGAGCAGCCAGAAAAGCCAGAGTCGCGCCGGTCGTGGCGCCGAGATTGACGTAGAGAGTCCCGGCCAGGCTGCCGAAGAGAAATCCGCCGGCGAGGGTCAAAATCGCCCCGCCCGGCAGGGAAAAAGCCGTCTGCACGATATAGACGCAGATGAACAGGGCGACGGCCGTGGCGTAGTTCCCCTCCGTAAAGGCCAACAGGCTGTCGCGGTTCGACTTGAGAGCCTCCAGCGTGAGGTATTGCTTGAAGTCGAAGTAGAAGAAGGCGCCGATAGCCGCGGCGAAGAGCACGGCGATAATGATCTTCCCTTGCGAGGATTTTCCCTGGGACTCCGAAGGGACTCCTACGGACGCCGGTATGGATGCATTAGGTTCTGCCATGGTCGCCCCCGCGAATGATTTGTGGTTGTTCATCTTATCACCTCTGGTGGTTGGAATTAGACATCAACAGCGACGGACACGTCATGCAACCCTGTCTTGCCGTCCGGAAAGGGGTTCTGCCTGGTCGCGGGCTGAGGCGTGCCGTTTCCGTCTGTGGCGCGGACCATGATCGTGTAGCGGCTGGCTGACGGGATCTTCCAGCGGTAGCTCCACAAGGTCCAGGCATAGGGTGAAAGGGCCGGCTCCAGCACAGCAGTCTTCCAGTTGACTCCGCCATCCGTGCTCACTTCGACTTGTTTAATCCCGCGAATCCCGGCGAACGCGATGCCCTTGATGACGTAGTCGGGGCCCTTCACGGTTTCCCTGTCGCCGGGGTCATCTATGCGGGACATGGTCCTGACCTCCGCCTCGTCCGACCAGCCCCGCTTTTCCCAATATCCCTTGTAGTCGTGATCCACCAGTTCCATCTCCGTCAACCATTTCATGTTCTTCATGCCGTAGATCCCCGGCACGATCACGCGCGCCGGATATCCGTGTTCAGGCGGCAGGGGAACGCCGTTCATTTTCGTGACCAGCAGGACCTCCTCCTGCATGGCCCGCTTGGCCGGAAGGCTGTCGGAATAGCCGTCAGCCCCGCGCAGAACAAGGTCCACCGCCGCGGGGTTCACGCCGGCCTCGTCCAGGAGGGCGTTCAACTTGACTCCTTCCCACTTGGCGGTGCCGATGGATTCGCCCCCGATGGGATTCCCGATGCACTCCAGCGTCGAGATCATCGAGGTATTTGTGCGCTTCACGAGGTCGTTATAGGTGAACGTGATCGGGTTTTTCACCAGTCCCTTGATGCGGAGCGACCAGGTCGCCGCGTTGACGAAGGCCGTGGACGAATAGGATGTGATGTAGAAATCCTCGTTGGGGGTGATGGAACTCGTCTCCCGGCTGGGGCTGCCGAACAGTCGAGCCAGTTGGGCATTCAGCCGCTCCGGCTTGAGGGTTGCGGTGGCCAGCGCCACGGCCGATCCGAGCAAGAATCCTCTGCGCGATAAGGTCATCATGGGCGCAATTCTTTCTCGAAAAAGCCCTCGCCGATCTTCACGTTGAACTTGTGGCACCAGATGACCAGGCTATTATAGAGTTCGGGATTGACGCCTGCGGGAATAATGAATTCCATCGTCCCTGAGAATGCCTTCAGCTTTCCGAGCTCCACGCCCTTGGTGTAATCGCCGTCCTTGGCCAGGTGCGCCCGCCCGTCGGGCACTCGGTCAATTTTCGAATCGGTGATGACCAGCACGGCGTTCCCGTTCTTGTCTTTGGTGATCGTGACCTTACCGGCAGCGTGGTGACCGTCCGCCCCGGCCAGCATGGTTGTTCTGGCGTCTGCCGACATTTTACTGTAACCCTGTGGTAAGGCTAGCCCCATGATCAGCAAAACTGCCCCGATGGAGATCATCAATTTCACGTCAATCCTCCTTATGCAACTGCAAGCAGTCTATTCATCTCCCTGTTTGTCGTGTGAGCCATGAATTCCTTACCGGGGAAATGTGTCCGAACGGAGCTAACCCTGACTATTGGGGGGGTACTTGAGGGCACGCGCAGGCGATTATTTCGGGCTCTATCCTCCGCTCTGCTGGAGCAGCTTCGCCACGAGTCCGGTCCAGCCGGTCTGGTGGCTGGCGCCGATGCCCGCGCCGTTGTCCCCGTGGAAGTATTCGTGAAACAGGACGAGGTCGCGCCAGTGGGGATCGGTCTGAAACTTTTCCATCCCGCCGTAAACCGGCCTGCGTCCATCGGCGTCGCGCAGGAAAACCCGGGACAGTCGGCGTGAGAGTTCCGCCGCCACCTCCCACAGGGTCATCATCCGGCCGGAGCCGGTCGGACATTCTACCTTGTAGTCATCGCCCAGGTAGTGATGGAACTTCTGGAGGGACTCGATAATCAGGTAGTTGACCGGGAACCAGATTGGCCCGCGCCAATTGGAGTTGCCTCCGAACAGTCCGGTGCTCGATTCCGCCGGTTCATAGTCCACCCGGTGCTCCATGCCGTTTACGTGTAGCTTGTAAGGGTTGTCCAGGTGGACGCGCGAGAGCGCGCGGATGCCGTAAGGGGAGAGGAACTCCCGCTCGTCGAGCAGCACTTTGAGCACCCGGCGTAGCCGGTCGCGATCCACGATTGCGAGCAGGCGGCGCTCCCCTCGGCCCGGTGTTCTCATGCATGCCACGTCGCGCGTGAGGTCTCGCCGGTTGTCAATGAACCACTCCAACCGCCGCTTGAAGCCGGGAAGTGTGTCTACGAGCTCCGGCTCCAGCGTCTCGACGGCAAACAGCGGAATCAAGCCCACCATCGAACGCACTTTCATGGGGAATGGCTGGCCTTCCGGCAGGTGAAGGACGTCGTAGTAGAAGCCGTCTGCTTCGTTCCACAGCCTGATGTCCTCGTGGCCGAGGTTGTTCATCGCGTGGGCGATATACAGGAAATGCTCCCAGAACTTGCTTGCGACGTCTTCGTATGTCGGGTCTTCGCGGGCCAGCTCCATCGCGATCGCCAGGAGGTTCAGCGTGTACATCGCCATCCAGCTTGTCCCATCCGATTGCTCGATGTGTCCACCGGTCGGTAAGGGCGCGCTCCGGTCAAAGACGCCGATGTTGTCGAGACCTAAAAACCCGCCCTGGAAGATGTTCTTTCCTTCGGCGTCCTTGCGGTTGACCCACCAGGTGAAGTTGAGCAGCAGCTTATGAAAGACCCGCTCGAGGAAGTTGCGGTCGCCCTTGCCGCAACGCTTCTCTTCAATCTTGTACACTCTCCAGGCGGCCCAGGCATGGACCGGCGGGTTCACATCGCCGAAGGCCCACTCGTAGGCGGGGAGCTGCCCGTTCGGATGCATGTACCACTCGCGCAGCATCAAGAGCAGTTGTTCCTTGGCGAAGGCGGAGTCCACCAACGCCAGCGGGACGCAGTGAAACGCGAGATCCCACGCGGCATACCAGGGGTACTCCCACTTGTCCGGCATCGAGATGACGTCGGCGTTGTACAGATGGGGCCACTCCCGATTGCGGCCCTCCGTTCTTTCAACGGGTGGCGGCGGCTGAGCCGGATCGCCTTCGAGCCATTGCTTGACGACGTAGTGGTAGAACTGCTTGGACCAGAGCAGCCCGGCGAACGACTGACGCATGACGTTGCGCGCGTCCGGCGAGAGGTCCTGCGGAATGACGGTGGCGTAAAACTCGTCGGCTTCGTTCCGGCGCTCAGTGAAGATACGATCGAAGTCGTCTCCCAGCGGCTTCCCTTTCACGGAACCAATCGCGGCGTCGGTGAATCGCAACCGCACTGTTGCGGTTGCTCCGGGGCCGATGGTAAGCGGATAATGCGCCGCCGCCTTCGTTCCTGTTTGTTCGGGGTTCACCGCATCCTTCATGCCATGCACGATGTAATCGTTGATGCCGTCCTTCACGTATGGCGAACTATTGCTGACCCCAGTCTCACCCGCCCGCCCCAGGCCCGCCGAGACGGGCCCCTTCCCGTAGAGCCGCTCACTGTTCGTGTCATTTTCCGTAAAGAGTAGTTCGGGCCGGCCCTCGCACACGAGCCGGCGCCGGCCGTAATACGCATGGTCGAGCTCGATGACGTTTGCGCCTTTGCCTCCCTCGCCCTTGCGAAGTTGCGGACGCGACTCAGTGTGCTCCCAAGACCAGGTATTGCGAAACCAGATCATCGGCAACAGGCTCAACTGCGCTGCCTCCGGACCGTGATTGACCACGCTGATGCGGATGAGAAGGTCTTCCACGTCCGCCTTGGCGTACTCGACGAACACGTCGAAATAGCGATTGTCGTCGAAGGCGCCCGTGTCGATCAGCTCGAA
>CAZITU010000106.1:0-8651 GCA_964542245.1 uncultured Nitrospirales bacterium
AGGATGGTGGTGTCGCTCTGGGCCACCTTCTTGGCCATCTGGACCACCTCATTCGTCTTCGCGCTGGAGGCAACGAGGGTGTCGTATCGACTCTCCAGCTCGGCCTTTAGGACCTCCACCCGGTGCTTCAGGTCCCCGCGCTCCATCGCCTTGCCGAGCACGACGTTGAGGTAGTCGGCGTCGAAGGGTTTGGTGATGAAGTCGGCGGCGCCCTCCTTCATCGCCTCGACCGCCCGCGCGATGGTGCCGAAGGCGGTCATGATGATCACCGGGATATCCGGCCAGTCTTTCCGGATCCGCCTGAGGACCTCGATCCCGCTCATCTTCGGCAATTCGAGATCAAGCAGCATCAGCCCGGGGATAACCTGGTCTTGCCGCAGGACATCCAGCGCAGCCTTGCCGTCAGTGGCCGTAACGACCTCGTGCCCCATGGACTCGAGCCGGTCGCGCAACACGACGGCGATATCCGGGTCGTCTTCTACCAGCAGGACAAGGGTCCTCACGCAGAGCGCCTCCTCACCCGGCCGGACCGATCCATCGTTCCACGGCCTGCTTGAGCTGCGCCGCATCGAAGGGCTTGAGCAGGTAAGCTTGAGCGCCTCCGCCCATGGCCTCGATGACGCTGTCCCGGACCGTCGAGGCCGTCACCATGACCACCGGCAACACCGGATGGTTCTTCCGGGTCTGCCGCAAGACCTCCAGCCCATCAACTTCCGGCATCCGGATGTCCAGGACCATCCCGTCATAGGCGTCCCGTTTCAGCGCATCCAGAGCCTCGCGCCCATTGATCGCGGTCTCGACGACGTATCCGTAAGAGTTCAGACGGTCCTGCAGCACCTGCCGGATGTCCGGATCGTCGTCCACTACGAGAATGCGTTTGCTCACCGAAGCCCTTTCATAGGTTCTCACCTTAGAAGCCCGTGTGGAGAAATTTAGACGCCATCGAGGAGCGGGTCAAGCCCTCAACCGCGTTTTGGAAAAGATACCTTGCAAAGGAGGTGCCGTGATCCCTCCACCCGCAGTAGGCAGGAAATCCATCCATTGTCAAACGCACTGCTCGGAAAGTTGTTATCTAATCGGATACACGCTGAAGCCATTTGGATACGTCGGGGATACCAAGGCTGTGAACCAATCAAAACTTTTGGGTCAGACTGATCGTCAGCACGTGAGCGGTCGTGTTGTACGACCCGAATGTCGTTGGGCCTGCAGCATTGAATGGGTCGATAGTTGACCTATCAATCGAGCGTTTCTCGTAGAATCCAATCACGTAACCCACATCGAGAGACGTCGCACTCCATTTGTACCCCAGCCCCGCCGTGATGGCGTGCAGGTTGGCGTTCGGGATATTGGGATCAAAGGTGTTGTCCGGAATCGGCGTCTCGTCATAGAAATAGCCCCAGCGGATGGCGATCCGATCGGTTGCCGCGTATTCCGTCCCGATTCGAAAGATATACGAGTTGGTCCAGAGACGAGGACCTGGACTGTTTAACCCCGACTGCGGAATCGGTGACTGCGGAGTCGCATCAAAAGTTAAGGGTAGTGATCCCACCGTTCTCCAGCCTTCCCATTCAATGTCGGCGTTGATCGTCCAGCGGGGAAAGAACTTCGTCGAAACCCCGACCACAATCTGTGGCGGCAACTTGATACTGCTATGGAAGGCCGTGTTGGAGAAAACCAGCGAGGCCGGCCCTGTGAAATCCGCCGAACCGTCTACCTTGGCTTGGATTTCGCTTTTAAATTGTAGGCCGACCGAGGTCGTGTCGGTGACGTGATAGAGCAATCCGACGTTCCACCCAACAGGGTTGGCCGTGAGATCGTGGGCGCGCAACTTGGATTCCCCAATTCCGAACGCTGGAATGGCAAACTTTCTCTCAAACTCGGCGGCGACATCCGCAATCCGGATGCCGGCCGCCAGCGAGAGGTTCTTTGTAGCCTGGAACGCCACCGTGGGCTGGAAGATTGTCACCCGTAACCTGGCGTTCGTGGAGTCGAATCGGCCCTGCCAGTTGTCCGGCCAATCTATGACGATGCCGAACGGCGTAAAGATACCCAAACCGATGCTGAGCCTCTCATCCCATTGCCTGAAGCGGTGGGTGATGTACAGATGGGGGACGACAGGGAACTGATCTTGGAGTTCCGTGGACTCCCCGGTGGTCGAACTCCGAAAGACCGAATCCAAGTACACAATCGAAGTGCCGAGCATGACCTGAGTGCCCGGCAATTGGGTGATGCCGGCCGGGTTATAGAAAATGGCCGAGGGATCGTTGGCCTCCCCGGCAAAGGCGTTGGCCTTCCCGACCGCCGCGGCGCCATGCTCGGTGAAAGCCAAGCCGCCGGCGAAGACCTGCCCGCTCAGCCCCATCACAAGGGCAAGGATCCCACCGACGAGCGGCCACAGCTTGGCCATAATTCCTACCTCCCAACCACGTAGAGGGAGAGCACTATGTCAGCGTTCGCCTTGAAAAGTCAAGAGAAGGAAGCCGCTGTACTAGATCCGGCCTGCCTTGAGGAACAATTTGTCAAAGACCAAGAGATGGACCCACGACACCCCGGCGGCGATGGCGCTCCAGACAATGGCCAGCGGTGCCAATGGGAGACGCTTGAACCGGGAGACGAGGGAAGCAAGGCTCCAGGCTCCTTTCCAAATCCCCTCAAGGTTCCGGCGCAGCAGGTAGGCCTTGAAGCGCTCCCATAACCGGGATGCGACAAATGCCCCGACGAGGAGGAGAAACAGAAGGGGCAAATGGAGCGGGAGACTGAAAAGGTCTCCCACAGGCAAGATCGAGAACTCGATCATGCTTTTCAGATGAGGGCTGAGCGCCGCGAGCTTATCCGCGAAAGGCACGAAGAGGGCGGCCGTGATGGGCTCCTCCGTGCCGAACAGCCGCAGGGGCCACACCAGCACATCGTTGAGGCTGACCAGCGGAATCAACAACCACCCCGCCAGGATCAACCCGCCCGCAAGCAGCCAGGCCAGTCCCGCCCATGCATTTCCCATGGAAAACACTTTGAACAGACGTCCGGCGCCGATCGCCAGGTGGCGCTGAAGGTCGGGGCTGGCCAGCAGCGGCCGGACGGCGCCGAATCGCCAGCGTTCCGGCGACTCCGGAACGCGAGTCGGGACGCAGGACGGGAAGACCTCGGGCGTCACGGCATGCGTAGCCAGATAATATCCATGGTATATGACCGCGAACGCCTCCCGGTCGGTGAAGGAGTCCAGATCGGTCCTGAGTTCGGAAACCTCGCGGCTCCAGGCAAGTGCCGGCATGCCGCCGGGAGACGGCGCATATTCGCTCTTGAGATGGAAGAACGCGCATTCCTCGACACGGAAGCGACGCCGGAGATCGGCAACGGCGTCGTGCTCGGCCGGAGTCGGCTGAGGCGGCGGGAGTAGCCCCGTGCCGAGTCGGACGGCAGCGAGGTCTTCGGCGGCGGCATGCCGTTCCAGCAGCAGGTTCATCTCGTCCAAGCGGATCTTCTCCATGAGCACATCATTGGCGCGAGGGATGATGCCGTAAATCTTGCCTGAGGCGGCCCGTTCGAAGACGAGTTGGCCTGAAGCGTCGCTGCAGATGATGTGCGTGCACCCTTCCTCGAACAGGGCCGTGAGTCCCTGGTTGTCGTACACGCCCCCATCCACCAATCGAACGGCCTCAACGGTCCGATCATCATAGAGATTCCGGAAGACCAGGGGCTGAAAGATCCCCGGCACGGCGGCTGAGGAACCGACAGCCTGTTCCAGCTTGATCTCGTCCATGTCGTTGTCGCAGGTATCGGTCACGCGGCCGGCCATCCGTACCCAGTACAGCAGATCGAAGACAGCCTCGAGGGTGAATGGGGCTTCGCGCGTGAACGGGAATCTGGCGAGAAGCTCCCGGAGCGGCTGGGGATCGCCCATGACCTGTGCCAGCGCGGCGTCCAGGGCGACCCGAGCGCCGGACGCATTGGATTGCGTGGCGGCATCCCAAGCCAGGTTCTTCAGCCCCGACAGGGTTGCAAGCGGAAGGGCCAGCAGCCGGCTTCCCCCACGACCCAACAGCAGCGCCCCAACCGGCCCTCCATGCGCGAGGCTCCCGGACGCCGCGCCCGCGGCCAGCTGCGCAACCTCCGGCGAAAAACCCTCCGGCGCAGGCAGGGTCCGGTCGGCCAGCCACCGGCGCAATTGGACTATACGAGAGACCTCATCGAACCGGATGTATCCGAGGTCCGGATCTCCAACCTCGCTCGCCGTGAAGCGGAAGTTCTTGCCCGTGTTCAGCGTCGTGGCGTTGACGATCAGCATGGGGATCTTGTACGGATGCGCGGCGTTGTACGCGTCACGCGACGGGCACCAGGGCGGCGTGATCTTGATGTCCCGCAGCGGGATGGCGCTCTCATACTGTCCGGTGCAGCGTTCCCATACCTGGCGATAGAAGAAGTGGTTATAAAGCTCGGCCATGCGGTCGGTCCTAGAGTAGTCCGTGAGAGCCATGAGGATGTTGTGGAGGGGATTGGTCAGCACATGCATCCGGGGATTCTTCTGGACCCCTGCGAGGAAGTCTTCCTCCAGCCGGCCGACGAGGGCGACGAAATCGGCTGCGGACAGCGGCGCGGCAGCGGAGGGCGCGGGCGGCGGTGCTGCGGGTGTCTCCAGCAGATCCTTGAGCATCAGGTAATACATCGCTCCGACGATGGAGCCGCCGGAGACCGTGGAGAGGACCTCGACTTTTCCCAGGAGGTCGAGTTCAGCGAGCCTGGCCAGGACCCCAATGTGGAACAGCGACGCTCGGAAGCCGCCGCCGGAAAGCGCGAGCCCCAGCTTCATCGGCCCGGACCTTCCGCCCGCCGCCCCTCCAGGAAATCCAGGATCTGAGGCCTGTGCTGGCGGACGACCTTGTCGGCGGCTGCCAGGAGCAAGTCCCGGTCGCAGTCGGACTCGATCGAAAACCGCGTGGGCATCTGCGCCAGGCGCTGCGTGATCGCGCGGGGGGAATCCAGCCGGGGGTCCTCCGTCCGGCATGCCGCGGGGAGATCGCTGAGATCGTCCTTCCACTCCGCATCGGTGTGATGTAGGACGATTATCTTGATGGTGCGTTCGTCAGGCAGCAGGATCCCTTCGGTTTGCAGGATGTGCCAGACCATCGCTTGATAGGCGTTGGCGCGCTGCTCCATGATGCCCACGATGCGGGACGGGTCCCGCGTGAAGACCGTGAATCCCTTTTCGGTACGGTCCAGCCGTTCGTTGCCCAGCGCGAAAGGATAGGAGCTGTCCAGCGCGATGATCAGGACGCGCCGCGCCGCGCCGTCGCGCAGCTTCTTGAGCAGCACCTGGGCGAGCGACTCGGTGCCCTGGTTGTCGAACAGCCCGCCGTCGCCGGCGTGCCAGTAAGTCGCGGAGCCTTCGACCTGCACCGAGATCGGACCGATCAGGGGCGGGAACGACGCAGAGGCGGCAACCGCCTGCGACAGCGGCACGCGCCGCGGGTCGGCCTGGAGGTCCTGAAAGGTCCACGGGGTCAACTCCTCCTGGGCCTTTTCCAGCGACGGCGGAAAGTCCATGACCCGGCCACGCTTTTTCAGGGTCGCCCCCAATTCTTTGACAAAGTTGTACTGGAAGGCTTCGTGCGGCAGGGTCGTGATCACGAACCGGCGGCCGTTGTTGTACAGCGTGCTGTTGATGATCAAGCGGGGGCTATCCCCCCTCGCTTCCCGGTGATTCAGTTCCTCGAGCGTCATCCGGTTCAGAAAATGCTCATCGAGGACCTCCGAGAGAGACGTGGCGGCCTTGGTGGGATTGAACGCCCGGAAGTTCACGATCTGGCGCAGCAGAACCGGGAACTCGTAGTCCCGACTCATGGCTTCTTGGAAGCGGTCGAAAAAGGCGCGGTACCCGTCCGTGAACGAGCCATCCGGCGTAAGGACAGGCTGGCTGTGCGGCGGTTTTTGAGACGCGAAATAGCTGGCGGCCAGGCTTCCACCGGAAACGCTGGACAGATAGGAAACCTGCTCCAGCAACGAGCGCCGGCCCGACCCGACCCGCAACTCCGCCAAAGCCCTCAGTCCGCCCGCGGCGAACAGCGCGGCTCTGCTGCCGCCGCCTGACAAGGCCACCCCGACCAGCAGCTCACGATCCGGGGTGGACGAGAAATAGGGCTCAGGGCGCGCGGGATCGGCCTTAGGCAGATGCTCCACATGCGCGAAGCAGCCGGTCAGCAGCAAAAAAAGCGCCAGCCCACTGCTGAATGCCTTGACTACGTGCGGCGTGACGACTCTCCGAAACGCGGGGAGCAGCCTCGTCACACCCCTCATCATGCCCGTCTCCCGCTACCCGGCTCTGGATCGTCCACCAGCAGGTCTTCCCACTCGTGGCTTTACAGCTCCTCCCGGCACTTCGAACGCAGCAGTGTAATTGCCGTCAAGCTGATCGGTTATGCCCAGCAGATTCTTACCGGTGTTGGCAGCGGCTTGCAGGATGTCCTCAAGACGGTCTCTCTCGATGTCGAAGACAACCTTTATTTTACTTTTCGCCACGGCTACCTCCCCTGGCATTTACTCGCGACTGTCGCGTCCTTCCAGCTTTTAGACCGCTCGTCTTTGTACCGCTCGTAAACGGCAAAGTCGAAATCATCCACTTCCTTTAAGTTCTTTGCTCTCCAATCTTGGATCGCTTTCCAGCAGTCGCCTTCAGGCTCGTGACCGAGCAGCACGGTAAATTTCTTCGACAAGTCATCCGTCCCCGCGCTCAGGAGACTCAAACTCCGGCTGAACACGCTGCCCTTTTTTTGAATTTCCCGCGCGGCATGGCCGGTCGCCACAAGCTGTTCGATTTTGGTTGCGCTGAACCAGTTGTGGGCAAGCCTGAAAACTGCGAGGGTGGAATAGGCGTCGCTGTCCTCCTTCGGAGCTTCCGGCGTGCCTGCCGACGGCTTCTTGCCTGGTTCTGCGTCAGGCATTTTCGTGGCGCCCTTTTCTTGACCGGTCGGCACAAAAGCGACTTCAGCTCGTTTATAGCCGAATGTCACGCTGGGTGGCTGGGTACTGCCGTCCCCAGGCGACGCCTCCAGCCCGACGGTGGTGCCGGTCACGATCACCACGCGCGGTTCACAGCCCCAGAGCGTCAGAATTCCTAACACGAGACCGATGGCGGCGTAGCGAGAAGCTCCCTGCGGATTCATAAGTCCCCCTTTCCTCCGCTCTCACGGTTCAGAAGCACTTCTTTTCTGTCTTTCCGGGCGCAAGCACTTGCTTTAAGGCCGCTGCCGCGAAGAAGCTCTGCATCTCCGGATTTTTGGCCGCTTCACGGGCGGCCATGCCGGTCGCAAAAACCGAGCGAATCTGAAGGGAGTCTTCGGCGGACTGTGAAAAAAGCGGATCGTACCTTACGCAGAAGGTGGCCAGAACGGAATAGGTGTCCTCGGTCGTACTCGCATTCTTGGGATTCGCCGGGATACTGGCCACCTCAGCCCGCTTATATCCGAACAGCGCGCTTGGGGACTGATCAGCCTGCTGGGATATATGAAGGCCAGCCTTGGTCGCCGTCGTAAAGACCAAATAGCCTTGGCATCCGGCAACAAACAACGCGCACACTGCAACGGGAAGAACACGGCCCACTTGAGATTTCCACTGCATCTTCATGGTCGACCCTCCTGCGCCAGCAAAGGCATGAACCCACCATCTCGGTATTCCCAGACCTGGAAGAGCGTCTCCAGAGGACGCCGACTGTCATAACGAAAGGAGTACATCGCATTGTCATGGGGACGCGCTTCAGTGGTTCTTGAGGTGCCCAAGGAAAGCGCGTTCGTCTCGGCGCCGATCCCCAGTTCAACGCCATAGATGGAACGGCTAAGGAACTCAGGCTCGGGGACTCGTTCTCCACGCAGGTAAACCAGGCTCAAATTCCACGCCCCTTCTTCCGGACCGCCAAACAGGCTGAGTGGTTTACTCCACAGCCAAGATGATACCCTCCCTTGACTCGAGAGAGTGTCCTCGACTCTCTGAGGCGCAACCGCCACTCTCGTTTTCCACCCCAACGATATTCCCCATTGCCGACCGCTTTCTATCAGAAGGACGAAATGCCTCTGCTCACTCACATACGCTTTTCCCTGTGGCGGGGCCGCGTACCGGAACAAGACCGGGCCCCAATAGTGCTCAGTATTGCCCGATCGCCAGGCACAACCGCCACAAAGCAAGCTCGTACCCACCAGAAAGCCAACCCACCGCTGAAAACTCAAAGGGCTCACGGAATCGTCACGACTCCGGAGCCCCGATGGGTGCTGAGAAACGGCACTGGAAACCTGGAGAAAGACATAACCAACTCCTGATTCGGTCTGTGCTTCTATTAATGATGGGTGTAAGTGAATGCCATCTATCGCAAAGCGATCCCCATTAGTCAAGGTCTTTAAGACGACACGTCTCATCACATAATCAAACATGCATCCTACATGCCAGCGTGCTGCACTGTGACTCGTCGGAGTTGAGGCAAGGTTTTATCTGGACACGACCTTGGGCGAACGTGCATCGGCGCAGCCTAGGCGTGTTATCTATTCCGATACACTCCGTTACTCGTCCAGCACGTTGATGACGAGGCCGGTGAGGGGTTTGGGGTAGAAGTAGGTGGACTTGTGGGGCATGCGGTCGCCGGCGCGGGCGACGTCCTTGACCTCGGTGATCTT
>CAZITU010000107.1:0-8251 GCA_964542245.1 uncultured Nitrospirales bacterium
AGGTGGCGGTGACGGCGCGCGCGGCGCTCATGGTCACCGTGCACGTGCCGCTCGGGTTCGTGCAGGCGCCGCTCCAGCCGGTAAAGACCGCGCCGCTCGCCGCTGCCGCCGTGAGTGTGACGGAGGCGGCGCTGGTATAGTCTTCCGTGCAGTCCGTGCCGCAGTTGATCCTCGGATTGATCGCGGCGTCCGTCACCGTGCCGCTGCCGGTGCCGCTCCGAGTGACGGTGAGGCGCGTCTTCGCGACTCCCCAAAACTGCTTCGTTGTCGAATAGGGGGAATCAGCGCCAACAGACCACTGAAAGACAAAGTCTCTCTCGATTGGACCCACAGCCGTCGGCGCAAATCGCACCGCCACCGAGCTTCCGGTGGCTCCTAAGGTCTGGCCGGGGAGGAGGGTGAAGGTCGCTGGTCCGCTGATGCTGAACGGGTCAGGAGCAGACACCGTCACGGTGGCCTGCTTGTCCGCGCTTGGATTTGACAAGCCAGAAAAGAAGCTCTTGTCTACGGAGGACCCCACCGCGACCAGTTCCCCGTAGTCTCCTAAGAACCCCCCCTCTAGGCCGCTGCTGGTGGAGCATAGGCCGCCGCTGCAACTGCTGCTGCTGCCAAACGCGCTCCAGCAATAGAGATCATGCGTGATCGTGATGGGGTTATTGGCGCAGTCGCCACCACCTAACATTCCTCCTCCTTGAGGCTTAGATGCCACAAGAGAGGTTCCGTCGGGACCAATAGTATAACCAAAAATGCGAACTTCATAACCAACGCTGGTCCCCTTCGCATACGCGTGCGAGCAATCGCTTTCGCACGCTATCCCCGGAACATTCGTCGAGGTGATACTCCCTGTCTGCCCTTGATTCAAGATCGCGACCCGCAGCACGAATTTCCTCGCCTCGTTGTCGTCAGGGATCGGATCGCATTCATTGGCCGCCACGGTGGCCCAGTTCAACAAGTTCTTCGCCACCGGCACATGGACAACAATGGTTGCCGTAGCCGTGGAGGCGCTCACGATGCTTCCGGGTTTCCAGGTCACGCCTCCCGCCGAAACGACGAACAAACCTTGATTGGCGCTGGCCGACACAAAGCTCGTGCCTTCCGGCAACATGTCCGTCACGACCACGCCGGTGGCGGTCGCCGGGCCCTTGTTCAGCACCGTGAGCGTATAGGTCACATCGGCAGGAGCGGTCGTCGGGTCCGGTGGCTCGACGACCGTGAGCGACAGATCGGCATTGCTCTTCCCACACAAGAGCGCCAGCTTTGCGATGAACGCGTCACTTCCATAGACCAATTGCGGATTGGTAAGGAGAAAGACACCACCTGCGTAGGCCGGTTGCGCGGCATTGACGGTCAAAAAGTCGGAAGACTGCGTCTCCCCCGTGACATAGGCGCTTCCAGCGCTGTCCACCGAGATGCCGAGGCCGAAGTCCGAATGGCTGCCGCCCAGGTACGTCGAGTACGAGAGCTTGGCGTTGACCGTATCCACCTTCGCCAGAAAGGCATCGCTATACGGATCAGTCGGAAATTCTCTGTTGTTCAAACCCCGGACCGCCAAGCGGGCGGAGCCGCCAAGATTAGCAATGCGGTCCAGGACGCCCGCAGTCGTGGGGAAATCCGGCGAGTTGGTGGTCCCGATCACGTAGGCATTTCCCGCGTTGTCTATGTCAATGCCGTTGCCGACGTCGCTGTCGCTGCCGCCCAGGTAGGTGAAGAACACGAGCCCACCTAGGGTGGTGCGCACTTTCGCGACGAACGCATCGGGTATTCCGCCGGCCCCCGTCGGTTGTACGCTGAGGGCCGCCTGCGGTTGATTCGGGGTCACCGTGAAATTGGTCGAAGTGGTGCTTCCGGTCACGTAGGCGTTCGCGGAAGCGTCCACAGCGATGCCGTTGCCGATATCTTCCCCGCTGCCGCCGAGGTAGGAGGAGTAGAGCAGGAGCGAGCCCGTGGCGTTCAGCTTCGACACAAAGACGTCATAGAGCCCCCCGTTACAGGTGCCGTCGGTTCCACAGGTCATATCGGCGCCTGAGCCGATGGTGGAGAAGTTCGTCGACTTGGTCTTCCCTGTCACATAGGCGTAGCCGGAGGAGTCCACTGCGATGGCATGGCCCCGGTCGTGACTGCTGCCTCCCAGGTAGGTGGAATATCCCAGCGTGCCATTGGAATTAACCTTCGTCACGAAGGCATCGTCCAATCCTTTCCGGCTGGTCTGATAAGCGTTGCTGGTAATCGGAAACACGTTAGAACTTGTGGGGATGTTTAGGCATGTTGAATTGGGTGCGATCTCCACGCCCTGGCCCGGCCGAGGATCAGGGCCGCTGGACAGCCAACCTGTCACATAGGCGTTGGGGGGGTTGGCGCTGTCCACCGCGATGCCGCTGCCCCTTGCCCACGAACAGGCATTGGCTAGGTGAGTTGAGTAAACCAGCCCGGTGCCTGTTGCATTGAGCTTTGTGACAAAGGCGGCACTGAAGCCATGGAACCCCTGTATTGCGTTTACCAAGGGAAACGAGCCGTCGCCGGATTCGGTTTCACCCGTAATGTAAGCATTGCCACTGCCATCTACCGCGATGGCTGCACCTTCGTCATAGCCTGATCCGCCAAGAAAGGTGGAGTAGACTATTGATCCCGTGGGACCCAGCTTTGTCACAAAGGCATCGGTGCCCTCGTTATACGTCTTGTCATACGGGTTGAGGATGAAGATACTGCCACTTTTGGTCGGAAAGAAGTAGGACTCAGTCCGCCCCGTCACGTAGACGTTGCCGGAGGAATCCACCGCAATGCCGTTAGCCCTGTCATTCCCGCTCCTGCTGAAGAAGGCCGACCCGCCGAGGTAGGTCGAATAGGTCAGCACCGGGTCAATGATCAACGGCTTAGAGGGATCGTAGGCCGCGACCTGGAAGCCGACTTGAACGGAAGTCTGATGCCCCCTCACCCTCGCCCTCTCCCTCTCCCCGGGAACAGGGGAGAGGGAATAATTTGCGACAACCTCACGGCGAACTCCGGCGATTTCCTGATAAACCACGGGCTTTTTCAGCCGCACCTCGCCGCCCGGTATCTGCACGAGCAGATCGCCGTCGCCGTTGGTTGAGATCTTGTCTGCCCCCTCGAATGCGAGTTGGATCACGCCGGGGTCGGTACCCGGCGCGACGACGAAGTCGTATTCCAACTGCCGCTGGTTGGTCCCGTAATAGACGAGATCCACGCCGGGATACACGTCCTTGTACGCAACCTTGGCAAAGGTTGGGATATTCGTCCGCCACTTCTCTGGATCGTTGCCGATGAAGTAGTTGACGATGCCGGGGAGTTGTTCGTGGCCGGCGATCGTGGGGTTCAGATTGGCACCGATAAGTTGCATGCGGACGACAGCCCCCTCACTCCCACCGTCTCCTTGGAATCCGGGGCGAGGGGATAAGTCTGTTCCTTCGCCCCTTGGGGGGAGAAGGTGAGGATGAGGGGTTGGGTTGATCTTGGCTTTCTCCAGGGGGTGCCGTAAGGCCAAGACCGCTTCTGTGGGAGTCAGAAACAGACTATAGCCGCTTCCGCGGGCGAGGAACTTGACCTGGTCATGCGTCTGGCCGTAATTGAGCTCGAAAGTGAGCGGGCGCTTGAGGAAGGACTCTTGGACCTTGGTGGCGGTTGTGGGAGGAGGCCCTTCATCGCCTAGACCGGGACCTGTGTTGGGGTTGCCCTGGTTGAGGGACGCAGGACTCGGTAGGAGCAGGGCTCCGATCAGTCCGGAGATCAGTGCGGTGTTGACGCCGTTGAGCTGCATGGGCCTGCGTCCTACAATATTTCAGATTTTCTTAGGGGGTTCTTCCCTCGCGCTTTAGCTCACTTCTTGCCCGAACTCTTCGTGCCCACGCGTTTCGAGAGAGTGGCTTTCCGCTCTAGCTCCGACAGTCGCGCATCCAGTGACTGAAGCCGGTCCTCCTGCGCCTTCACCTTCGTGTCGAGTCGTTCACGTAAAAAGACTTGCATGTCGGCCTCTGATTCCAAATAGTCCAACCGGGCAGCGAGTAGAGCCGCCTGATTCTCGGGCGTAGGATCGGCTTTCCACTTCTTCGTGGCAAACACGAGCTTGTCTCCTGCCTCGACAAGTTGACGAGTGAGGGCTTCGCGCTCTTTGATTATCATGTATCTCCTTCCGCGCTTAGGTATTGCGCTCTGTGCCGGCGTTAACACCTGTCCTGACGAGTACCCCGGACGGATTGAGCAGGGACAGATTCACCCCGGGGATGGTGGAATGCAGCGTTCCCTCAATCAGCGATTGCCGGCCGCCGGTGACGCGGCTCAGGATGTTCGTGATCGCGGCGGGGCCGGTGAAGCTTGCGATGTCGCCCGTGCCGACGCTGAAGAGGCCGAAGCTCTGGAACAGATTGCTGCCCTTGGTCGTCCCGCCGTTGATGTTGGAGACGTTGCCGCTCTGGCTCACCGACGTGCCGAGGGTGCCGTCTGAGGTAATGACGGTCGTGAAGGTGACGGAGCCGGCGGGGAGGGGAGTGCACAACAGCAGACACAGACTGAGCAGAAGAGGCCTCAGCAGAGAATGACGAATTGGACTCTTAGATCCCTGTGATTCCATAGATCCCCCCCGCTACGGAACCATCCCTGCACAACGAAACCTCAAAGCAGACGGAGGCTCAACCTAATTGCTATTCATCTACCTGTTGAGACAAATAAGCAAGTGGTTTCCCCCCTTTCGGTACTTGGCCTGTCAGGTTTTTCCTGACACCCCAATCACATAATAAAAATAGGCAAATTGCTGGCCTAATAGTCAATTATTTGAAAAACAAGCAGAGTTTACAACGGTGATTAGCTGGGAGAGGTCCGACTGTCAAATTGTCAGTCAGAGGGAAAAACCTGACACGTGAGGGGCAATACCCTAAAGCAGTAGTTAACTATTTGAAATTGAAATGCTTTGTAATGTGTATCTAAATGTGCATCTAAACATTTTGCTGGTGGGAACCATTACATACTGCCAAGTTTTCTGACACCTTTATTGACCTTAAGATATTCTGCTATGAATCAGACGGGGGCTCTGACTGAGGCCCCTACCGTCTGCACAACGAGAACGTGACTTCGAGTGCTGGATGCTTGAACCCCCTCACCCTCGCCCTCTCCCGCCAGGGGAGAGGGAAGAATTGGGGTTAGAGCTGTCCTTCGCCTTTGAGGTATTTGCGGAAGCGGTCCATGAGCTCGGCGCCGAGCGTCCCGCCCTCGGGCTTCTTGGTGGCCGGGTCCTTGAAGTGCCGGCGGATCTCCTCCAGCCGTTTCTCGGCCTGTTCGTTGCCCTGCAGGCGCTTGGTCTTCTGGAGAGCGGTATCGAACGCGTCAAAGGTGAGTTCGTTATACCCGAATGAGCGGATGCGCTTGACGGCCTTCATCATCGCCTCGTTGCGGAACATCGTCAGGTGCTCAGAATCAATTTCCTTGAGGCCCAGCTTACGGGCGCGGCGCTCGGCAGCCTTGCGGATGCCGCTGCGGACGAAGTCGGGCGCGGTGAGCAGACGCTTCCAGGCCTCATCGCTCCACGTGACGGCTGATTTCGGGGCGTCCCAGATGGCTGCAAGAGCAGCCTCGTCAATAGAAGTGAGTCCCTGTTCACGGGCCAGCTCTTCCGTATCCCGCTTGAGCATGTCCGTCACGAAGTTCATGGCGATCGGGGGCGATTGGGCGATCTTCTGGCGGAGGCGTGCTTGGGCGCCCTCGGTCCAAGGCAGAGGCGCCGCCTCCGGAGGCTTCTCGTCCCCCAGCGCTTCCACCTTCTGGAAGAGCTCGACGTTGACCTCCATGTGGCCGCGCTCTCTGGCCACGTCTTCAGCGATCTGCTGGATCATGTGGCGCATGAATTCGGGGATGGTCTCCAGCCGGGCCTTGGCTTCGGCGGTCCAGGGGAGCCGGCCGGCGGCCATGGCGCCGGCCGCTTCTTGCAGGCCGGCCTCGCCGCCCATCTTGCCCATCATCTGACTTTTGAATTGGGTCAGGAGGTCTTCGGTGATCTCACGGTGGCCGAGTTCGCGGGCTTTTTTCTCGGCTAAGCGCTTGACCATCCCGCGCAGGAACGCGGGGGCACGCTCCATGCGCTTGAGCGCCCCGTCGGTCCACACAATCTCCTGGTCGCTGGCCTCAGGCTCGGTTTTGCCGCCGATCATCTCTTCACCTACTTGTTGACCAGCTCCTTAAGTTCCTTGCCGGCCTTGAAGAAGGGGACGCGTTTGGCGGGGACGGCGACCGTGGCGCCAGTCTTCGGGTTGCGGCCTTCTTTCATGCGGCGGTTTCGCAAGCGGAAACTCCCGAAGCCGCGGATCTCGATCTTGTCCCCCTTGGCCAGCGCGGTGCGGATGCCGTTGAAGATGGTGTTGACCACCACCTCGGCTTGGCGCTTGGTGAGCGTGTTGACCTGCTCGGACAACTTCTCAATGAGTTGGGCTTTCGTCATGGACGTGCCTCCAAACTTCAAACGGGATATTCAATACCACTCGTGCCATTAAAACGCCAGCATATACTTCAGGTTGATGTTGGACGGGATGAGCAGAGAGCCCTTTCCGGAAAACAGGTTGTCGAGGAGATTGCGCAGCGAGAACCGCTTTCGGGTCTCGACCACTTGGGGTTCACCCGTGATCCCGACCAACCGGGCGGCCAGCTTGATCGCGTCCTGCAGGTCACCCAGCTCATCCACCAGGCTGGCCCTTTGGGCCTGCCGTCCCGTGAAAATGCGCCCGTCGGCGAGGTCGCGGACCTGCTCGGGCTTGAGCCCGCGCCCCGTGGCCACGGCCTGAATGAATTGGTCGTGGACATCGTCCAGCACACCCTGCAACAGCGCGCGGTCTTCTTTGGACATGGTCCGGAAGGGAGAGGCCATGTCCTTGTACCGTCCGCTCTTGATGACGACGCTCTCGACGCCGACTTTCTCCAAAAGGCCCTTGACGTTGGCCAGTTCCATGATCACGCCGATGCTCCCCGTCAACGTCCCCGGGTTGGCGACGATTTTGTCGGTCGCGGCGGCGATGTAATACCCGCCGGACGCCGCGATATTCCCCATGGAGGTGACCAGCTTGATCTTGCCCTGGGCCCGCGCCTTGCGCACCTCGGCGTAAATCTCCTGTGAGGGAACGACGCCGCCTCCCGGGCTGTCAATGCGGAGCACAATGGCCTTGATGCCGGGACTCTCCTGGTACCGGCGTAGTTCCTCGACGGCCTCCCGGGAGTCCATGATGACCCCCTCGATCCGGATCAAGGCGACTTTGTCACCGCCGAACCATCCGCTGTCGAGGACGAGTGTGGCGAGGACCGACACGGCCACGAACGCCAACCCGAGGAGCCCCATGATTTTCAGCAGGGTGCGGAAAGGCCGCTTTGTCTTCAGGGGGGGAAGCGTGGTGTCGTGGTTCTCCATCAGACCATCGGGCGAGCGTTACTGGCCCTCCTCTTCCTCATCCTCACGTCGCTTGTTTTTTCTGGCGGCGCGGCCCAGACTCTGGTCCACCTTCCCCTGGCTGTCGTGAAAATCGTGCATCTGCTGGCGCTCGGCGTCCCGGCGGTGCTCCCGCAGGCTCAGCGCGATCTTCCGCTCGTCCTTGTCAACTTTGATGGTCTTGGCTTCGATGTCGTCGCCGACTTTGAATTTCTCATCCATCCGAGTGTTGGGCTCCAGGCCGGTCTCGGAGATGTGAATGAGACCCTCGACGCCTCCCTCCAGTTCGACGAAGATGCCGAAGTCCGTGATCTTGGTGATCTTGCCCCGCGTCGGGTTGCCGACTTGGTGCGTGCCGGGGATTTCGTGGTCCCATGGGTCGGGGATGAGTTGCTTGTATCCAAGCGACAAGCGCTCTTTGTCCTTGTCGATCCTGAGGACGACCGCCTCCACTTTCTGACCCTTCTTGAAGATCTCGGAAGGGTGTTTCACGTGCTTGGTCCAAGACATGTCCGAGATGTGAATCAGGCCATCCACTCCTTCGTCCAGGCCGATGAAGGCGCCGAAGTCCGTCAGGCTCTTGACCTTGCCCTCGATCTTCGTTCCGGCCGGGTATTTCGACTCCACGAGGTTCCAGGGATTCGGCGCCACTTGCTTCATGCCCAGGGAGATCTTCCGGGCGCCCTCATCCACGTTGAGGACCTGGGCTTCCACATGATCGCCGACCGAGACGATCCGGGAGGGGTGGCGAACCTCGTGCGTCCAGGACATCTCCGAGACATGGACCAAGCCCTCCACGCCGGGCTGCAGTTCGATGAAGGCTCCATAGTCGGTAAG
>CAZITU010000108.1:0-8035 GCA_964542245.1 uncultured Nitrospirales bacterium
ACCTGTTCTCCGGCATGCGCGGCGTCGGCAAGACCACCATGGCCCGCATCCTGGCCAAGGCCCTCAACTGCGAACGCGGTCCAACGGCGACTCCCTGCCTTGAGTGCGCGAGTTGTCGAGAGATAGGCCGGGGCATGTCGTTCGACGTGTTGGAGATTGACGGCGCCTCCAGCAACAGCGTGGACGATGTCCGCGAGATGCGCGAAACCGTCAAGACGGCGCCGGCCCATGGCCGCTACCGCATCTATATCATCGACGAAGTTCACATGCTCTCGACGGCCGCGTTCAATGCCCTGCTCAAAACGCTGGAGGAGCCACCCGGCCACGTAGTCTTTATTTTTGCCACGACGGAGCCTCATAAGATTCCCCCAACGATCCTCTCGCGATGCCAGCACTTCACGTTTCGGCGGATCTCGCGGCGCGAAATCATGGAGAATCTGAAACGCGTCGCGCAGGCGGAAGGGATCACAGGCGATGACCGCAGTTTGAGCACCCTCGCCCGGGCTTCCGACGGGAGCATGCGGGATGCCTTGAGTCTGCTGGACCAGGCCGTAGCCTTCGGCGGTAAGCGCTTGACGGGTGACGACCTGATGGCTCTCCTGGGTTCGGTCCCGCGCGAGCTGTTGCGCGAAGTGTTGGGGGCTGTCCTGGATCAGGCCGGCGCGCGGGCGCTTCGTGCTCTTGCCGTGGTGCAGGATCGCGGCTGTGACTTGCGCCAGGTTTGCAGCGAACTCGTGGAACATGTCCGGAACATGCTGGTGGCCAAGATCGTGGCCGATGCCGACGACCTGATCGAGCTGGCGCCTGAAGAGCAGGCGGAGACCAGGGCCGATGCCGCGCGTCTCACCTTGGAACACGTCCAGGAGTTGCTCCGGATCTTCATGCAGGCCGAAGAAGGTTTGCGCACCAGTCAGCACCCGTGGTTTGTGGTCGAACTGGCTCTCGTCCGGGCGTGTCGGATGGGAAATGAGAAGTCCGCTGTTCCTAAAGCCCGTGCGTCCATGGCTGCATCCTTCTCGGAGCCACGGGTCGCGCCGGCGGAATCGTCCCAGCCTGCGGAATGCCCTCAGCCCATGAACAAGGCGTCTGCTCGATCTCCGGCCTCCGACTCGGACCCGGTCGTGTTGGACTGGGAGGCCGTGGTATCACGGGTCTGCACGGAGCGGCCCAACGTCGGGGCGTTTCTTGAAGATGCCGCCCTCGTGGACATGGAGGGCGATGTCGTGACGCTCGGCTTTCCTGCCTCGGCAGGGGCCTCCATGAAGATGGTCCAACAAGAAGAGTACCAGCGGGCCATCGTGGAGGCCTGTGTGGCCTTAACCGGCCGGAATTTTCGTCTGCGGATCGTCCCCCTTGAAGTTGGATCGGCAGCTCCCACCGTGGCCCAGCTCCGGCGTGAACGCGAAGCCGCTTCGGACCGCCATCTGCGCGAAGAAGCCCTCGCGAATCCGTTGGTCAAAGAGGCCCTGTCGGTCTTCGGCGGGGAGGTGAAAGAGGTGCGACGAACCGCGCGTGGTCAGAACGGGACGGCAAGGCATACCGACTAAGGGGGAAACGATGTCCAAGAATCCGTTCGGAGGGATGGGGAACCTCGGCAACATCATGAAACAGGCTCAAGCCATGCAAGAGCGCCTGGCCAAGCTCCAGGCCGAAGGGGCGACGAAGACGGTCCAGGCATCATCCGGTGGCGGCATGGTCACGGTCGTTGCCAGCGGCGGGATGGAGGTGGTCTCGATCAGGATCGATCCGGAAGTCCTCCGGTCGAACGATACCGAGATGCTGCAGGACCTGGTCGTCGCCGCCGTGAATGAGGCTCTCCGCAAGGCGAAGGAGATGATGGCGGAGGAGATGAAGGAGGTGACGGGAGGGCTTCAAATCCCGGGTCTGCTCTAGCGGGCAGTTTTTCTTATGATAAACCGGAAAGGAATTCTCGCGGACCTTGTGGGAGAGCTGACCAAGCTGCCGGGCATCGGCCGGAAGACCGCGCAACGGTTGGCGTTTCACATTCTCAGGCAGCCGAGCGAGGACGCCGACCGGCTGGCCGAGGCAATCCGTGCAGTCAAGGCACGTCTGGGGCTCTGCCGACAGTGTCGTAACGTCGCCGAAGGCGACCTCTGCGGAATCTGTCAGGACCCGAAACGCGATCGTACGCGGGTCGTGGTCGTAGAGGAAGTCACGACGCTGCATGCCATCGAACGAGCCGGAGGGTACAAGGGGCTCTACCATGTCCTTGCGGGGGCGCTGTCGCCGTTGGATGACGTGGGGCCGTCGGACATCAAGGTCCAGGACCTCGTAGACCGGCTTAAGGGGAGCGGAGTTGAGGAGGTGATCGTGGCCACCTCTCCGACGATCGAAGGGGAGGCGACGGCCATTTACCTCTCTCGACTCATCAAGCCGCTGGGGATTCGGATCAGCCGAATCGCCTTTGGCGTGCCGGTGGGAATGGACCTCGAGTATGCCGACGAGGTGACCCTGATGAAGTCCCTTGACGGCCGTCGTGAGATAGGGTAGCTAGCAGAGGCGAAGCACCATGAGAAACAAGCTCAAGAACAGAAAGGCCACCCTGAAGAAAAACGCCCGCAAGCTTACCCGTAAGACGGTCGGGGCTTTCCCGCGCGAGAAGCCGGTGACGCGGATGTCCGGGAAGGCCCCCGGCAAGTACGATTCGATCAGGCAGGATCTTGTGCGCCAGCGCGCGGCCCTGCTTGCTGAGGCGGGGGCCGTCCTGACCAATCGGCAGGACCATATCCCCTCCCCCGACCTGACCGATCAAGCCCAGGCCGAGGTCGATCGGAACTTCGAGTTACGCCTCAAAGAGCGCGAGCAGAAGCTGTTGAAGAAAATTGACAAGGCGGTCGAGAGAATAGACAACGGCTCGTTCGGCATCTGCCGAGGATGCGGCAACGAAATCCCCTTGCCCAGACTGCAGGCTCGCCCCGTGACCGATCTTTGCATCGAGTGCAAGACCAGACAAGAACAAGACGAGAATGTCCGCGCAGCAGGGTAGGCCCGGCCGGTCCCCGCTGCTACCTTCCGGTTTTACGGAGGAGTCCTATCCGTTCCTTGGCCTTGGTGATGCGGTCTTGCTCGCCCGGGCTCCGTTCCACGTACGCCAGATAATTTTCATAAGCCGTGAGCGCACGGCGTGGCTCGACCGACTCAATGGCCTCCGCCAGGTTGAAGTGCGCGCTGGCATAGTTGGGACGGAGACCGATGGCCGTCTGAAACGCTTCCACCGCTTTGGCTTGATCTCCCATAAGCCCATAGATCTTTCCCAAGTGATTGATCACTTCCGGGACCGCCGGTCTGATTTTCAGCGAGGTCTCGATGGCTGCTGCCGCTTCTGGGATTAGGCCCTTGTCGCGGTACGCCAAACCCAGCCGGTGGTGGGCCTCTGCCTGGTACAGGGGCTCACCGAGGCCGATCGCTATGGCGCGCTTGTATGCTTCGACGGCGAGTTCAACCGCACGCTCCCCGCATAGGGCGAAGTGAGCGACCTCTCCTTTGGCAAAGTGCTGGCGGGCGACATAGTCCCGGCTTTCGCTCTCGGCCGGTCCATAGAAGGCACGTGGGGCGGTCTTGGCGATGAGATTGATGCGACTCAGGTACTCCGGTTTGTACGGGGAGAGCAGGGGAGCATAGGCGGTCAGCGCCTTTGAATCGATATACAGGATCCGGCGATCTTCCTGGGGGACGACGATGGCTCGCCCGCTGACCCGCTCCCCTTGGTCGGCGTAGAAACGGCCCGAGCGCAAGCCGGGTTTGCTCCCGGGCCTTCCGGTCGGCAGCAAGAAATCTATCCCGGTCTGTTTGGCCACCCAGGCCGCATATGATGGCTGAGTGGCAAGGTCGAGACCCCCGTACAGCACGCCGATATAGCCCACCAGGAGGCCCCGGTCGTCGAAAAAAAGGTGGTGCTCGCTCTCGCGTTCTGCTATGGGCCGGTAAATCGTGATCTCTTCACCGTTGCCCCAAGGGAACCGTTCGGTCCGGCGTCCGGCCTCGTGCATGAGAACGGTCTCGCGGTGGTCGCAGAGGTTCCAGGCCGGAGCCGGGTCGATGCGCGGAGCCGGGGGTGGTGGTGGAGGGGCGATCGGCGGACCGTCGCCACAGGCCGTCGCGAGACTGAGGAGGCACATGGAGAATAGGGTTGAGAAGACGGGACTCAGATGACGCAAAGTCATACAAGCGAACAACGGGGAGTGTCCTCGCCAGAAAGGACACTCCCAGTTTCGGGGGAAAACCCAAAGATAGTTTATTTTTCTGCCAGCTTCTGGGAAAGGGTGCTCCAGCTATACCGGTACTTTGCGAACCGCTGCCGGTAAGTTTCGTCCTGGTTGGTGTAGCCGAAGAGTTCCGGGTCCTGGGAGGCCAGCAGGTACGAGGGTTGGTTCCAGATCAGATCGGCGACGATACCAGCGGGGTTCAGGATGAACGCGAACAGCCGGAACGGATGTCCGCCATCCCAATCGCGGGTAATCAATCCCTCATCTATGCCGACCGGTAAGTCGCCGGGTCTAGGCGCGTGGTAGAAGTCTGTCGCCATCATGGATCCTCCAGCGCAGGCGGACAGGCCCAAAGTTATGGCAAGCAAAACCACCATCAAGCTACGCGTGAGATGCATGTCAGGCCTCCCTTCTCTGAAACGATCACTATTGGCATACAGTGTACCTCAAAACCTCCTCAATGTCCAGTGAAATCTTCCACGGAAGGTATTGTATCTCCTCCCCGATTTGATCGAAAGGAGCGGCACGAACGAAGTTCGCTTTGGTGGGCGATGCAGGTCTTGAACCTGCGACCTCTTGCGTGTGAAGCAAGCGCTCTCCCCCTGAGCTAATCGCCCGCTTTCCCGGCCCGGAGGTACCCGCCAATCTAGCACAGCGTTTGAAAACAGTCAACGGCGCAGGGCTCACATTACCTGTAAAACAAAGCACTTGAGATACTCGGTCTCCGCCGTTCCCAAGAGAATCGGGTGATCGAGGGCTTGGCCTCCTTGCACCACGAGTTTGAGGGACCGCCGGACGTCCTGGGCTGCTTCCCGAAGCAGATCTCGGAACCGCTCGGCGGAGAGATGGTGGGAGCAGGAGCAGGTGACCAGGAAGCCGCCGAGCCGGAGCAGACGCATCGCACGGAGGTTAGTTTCCTTGTAGCCACCGATGGCTTCCGTGAGGCGGGACCGAGTCTTGACGAACGCGGGAGGATCGAGGATGACCATGTCGAAAACTTCCCTGCGCCGGTCGCGTTCTTTGAGATCGTCGAAAACGTTCCCTGTTACATAGGTACACCGATCCGAGAGACTGTTTCGCACGGCGAGGGCGATCGCCTGTTCGATGGCGGCCGCTGACTGGTCCACGCCGATCACACGGGAGGCTCCGTACCGGGCCGCGTGGAGCCCCCAAAGACCAGTATAGCAGAAGCAGTCCAGCACCACGGCCTTGGGGACCAGTCGCTCGATCAGGCGATAATTGTGGGCCTGATCCAGGAAGAGGCCTGTCTTTTGCCCAGCCAGGAGGTCCACCTCCACGTCCAGGCCGTTCATCTGCACGATAGGATGGGGCGATGACTCTCCCCGGATCACGCTTCGCTCACGGGGAAGCCCCTCACGTTCGCGCATCGGCGAGTCGTTTCTGGCTACAATCGTCTGCGGGTGAAGAACTTCTTCGATGGCCATCAGAATGAGTTCCCGGCGCCGTTCGATCCCGGCGGTGAGAAACTGGACCGCCACGGCATTGGCATACCGATCCACGATCAGGCCGGGGAGTCCATCAGCCTCCCCGTGGACGACCCGGTACGTGGCTCTTAATCCCAGCACCCGTTCCCGCCACGCTTGGGCTTGCCGGAGACGGCTCGTGAAGAAGGACTGGTCAATAATGATGCGGTCATGGGCCAGGAGGCGGACGGCGATTGTTGAGCGAGGATTCAGATAGCCGCGCCCGAGGAATCGCCCGCGGCTGTCAACGATGTCAACCAGGTCGCCTGGGTCCACGCTCGGCGGCCAACCATCCACTTCGTTTCGATAGATCCAGGGGTGCCCGGCCAGCAGGCGGTCCTGTTCCCCTGGCTTCAAGCGAACGGTATGGATGGGTTCCACGGAAAGGGGCACGTCGTGGTTCGCTACAACTCGAAGTCCAGGATGCTCTTGAAGACGGCGTAGTCGCTCGCGTCTGTCCAGCCGAACTGCATGCCCATATCCCATCCTACTCGGCCGAACTTGAACTTGACGGCGGGGCCCCAGGAATGGCTCTGGGCGTTCGTCGTCGGAAAACTGCCGATCGGCCCGAAGTTGCCGAAACCCTCCACGCCAAGCCGGACCGCGGGTGAGGTGAACCAGTACCAGCCGCTCTCATACCCGAACCGGACCCGCGAAGCATCGTTGAACTCCCGTTCCCAGACCGGGTTTAGCCGGATCATGAAGTCCTTAATTCGGCTTTCCAGCAGGAGCTTCCACTCGATCTCGTCGTTGTGGTCGAACCGCCGCAAGGGAACCTTATATTCGAGATACAGCGCTGCCGCCGGCCAGAAGCCCTGTCGGTCCAGGAACCGGTAAACGGTTTCGTACCGATGACGGACAAACGTCGTTTGTTCGCTCCCGCCCTGCGTGGGGCTTTCGAAATCCGCGTAGGCTTCGACCCACCAGCGATTCGTGATGCCGTAGGCGAGCTCGGCGGTATGGCGCAGCAGGTGCTGCCGGGGGAAGGGGCCTGCGGATGTGGCGATCGGCGTCTTCAGGAAGGCGTCAAACCAGTAGGCCGCCTCCATCTCTCCCTTGTCCAGGGCGTACGGAGTGCGGACCTTGAGGTGATTCGCCTCGGCCGGCGCGGAATCCCATGCCGGAAAGATCAGGCAGAAGAAGTAGAAAATCAAGAGGATACGTCGCAACTCAAGCATTCCTCTGGTGGTGTGTGCGCTCAGTCGGCGAGCAGGCGGAGTATATCAAAAAATCCTGCTTGACAGCGTTGTTTCGCTGTAATAATATTGCTCGTATTGAGAACGGTTATCACAATCGTTTTCTTAAATTGGTGCAGACCTGAAGTCCAACAACTGACAAGGAACCGCCGGCGTGTATATCTGCCTTTGTAGAGGGATCAAGGAATCGGAAGTTTGTGAGATCGGGCGTGCCGGTCTGGTCTGTCCTGATGCGCTTGCGTCGGTTTTGGGACTGGACCAGGAAGGCTGTTGCGGGCGTTGCGTAAAAGGCATCCAGGATCTGGCTGCCTTGGCCTTGAACGAGTATCAATCTGCGGCTCCTTCGCCGTCCTGCGACATTCGGAACCCGGTTTCCTTCCAAGAGACGTAAGGGCTCCTCTCCGTTCCCGCTAAACTCTCTTTCCTCTAAATTCCACTCGTCTTTGTAGATGATAGCGCAAATGAAATTCATTTCTAATGGATTCTACTGAAGAAACCAGTTGACATTTCTGACGGCAGGGGCTTACGCTTTTCTCGTTGGATCGGCTGTCACCTGTGTGGCAGTGAGCACCTTCGAGTGCCCCGCGGCTCCTAACAATCCAGCCGACAAGGAGGCCCGCCATGAAGGCAAAGGAGGGCGTCATCGATCTACTGAACAAAACCGTGACTGCTGATCTCACCGCCATTAACCAGTACTTCGTCCACGCCAAAATGTGCGAGAACTGGGGCTACGATCGGTTGCACCACAAGGTGCGGGAACGGAGCTTCGATGAAATGAAGGATGCCGATGAGTTGATTGAGCACATCCTCTATCTTGAGGGCGTCCCCAATATGCAACGGCTCGAGACCGTGCAGGTGGGCGAGACAGTGCCGGAGCAGTTCAAAGCGGATCTCAAAGCCGAACAGGAAATGCTCAAGATTCTGACGGACGGCGTTGCCCACTGCGCCAAGGTTGGTGATTACACGACACGTCACATGCTTGAAGATATGGTCAAGGACGTGGATGCGCATATTGACTGGATCGAGACCCAGATCGAGACGATCAAACAGGTGGGTTTGGAAAACTACCTCAGCGAGCAGATCAAGAAGGAAAGCTCATAGGCGCACGCTCTTTAGCTGTACCGACTAA
>CAZITU010000109.1:0-7606 GCA_964542245.1 uncultured Nitrospirales bacterium
ACGATCAATTTGCAACTGGCGGGGATGTCCGATCCCGTCCCCGTGTCGGAGTTGACCGGTGAGAATCAGTAGGGGCTGCGGCGTGATCGTTCGCAGAAACCTGTGACGGCGGTGGCCCAGCCCGTACGGTTTGCAAAGCGCTGGGCGCGCGCCTACGGCAGGATGATGGCGTCCTCGGGATAGCCGAGGTCACGGAGGGTTGCCTCGAGGGCCTCCATCATGGGAGGAGGCCCGCAGAGGAAGACGACGGTCTCAGGGGCGGGAGCGGGAAGACGCCCCCTCAAGAGGTCGGCGGTGATCCGACCGACCCCCAGGGTCCAGCCTGTGGGCGGGTGCTCGAGCACGTGGTAGCAGTGGAAGTTCGGGTGCTCCCTGACGTCCCGCTCCCATTCCTCCCGGAAGATGATGTCCGCCTCGGTCTTATTGGCGAAGATCAACGACAACTCGACATCGAGCTGCTTTGCCAGAATCCACCGGATGATGGAGATCATGGGGGTGATGCCGGTCCCGCCGGCTACGAGCCCGACCTTCTTTGCCATGCCATCCGCCCAGTGCCCACCCACATTGGGGCCGCTCATCTGCACCGTTTCGCCCACCCGTCGTTCGTGTACGTACTTGGAAATGACACCGGCCTCGTAACGCTTGATGGTTAAGTCGAAATAGCCCAGAGTGCCGGGCAGGGATGACGGCGTGTACGGGCGTTTTACCGCCTTGCCGTCGGTCACGGCATGCACGTAGAGATGGTCGCCGGGCAACATGTCCAGCGTGGCGTTATCCGGCAAGGCAAACCGGAAGGTCTTCGTGTCATGCGTGTCCGATCTGATCGCCGTGATCTGGTAAGGGCTCGGTATCTTGGTCTTCAGGCGCGTCGGGTCCGCCATGTGTGGTTCTCCGCTACTGTGCCACCGGCTCTTCGGGCGGCAGGAGGTTGTGCTCCCGTACGTGCTGTCTGATGCCGGGCAAGGCCCTCCAAAAGGTCGCGGCGCCGGCGATGGCGGTGAGCCCGCCGAGGGCGACGGTCAGCGGCGTTCCGAATCGAGCGGCAACGGCTCCGGCCAAGAGGCTTCCGATCGGGGCGACGCCGAGAAAGACCAGCGTATAGAGACTCATCACCCGCCCCCGCAGGTTATCAGGGACCAGCGATTGCAGCAAGGTGTTGGCACCGGCCATACCGTTGATCATGCCGTAGCCGACGGCGACCAGGACTGCAAGCGAAATCCAGAATGTGGTGCTGGCTGCCAGGGCCAGCAGGCTGAAGCCGAAGAAGGCGGCGGCCTTGGCGATGCTCGTACCCAGCCCCCGTACCGTACGCCGCCGCGCGATCTGCAGGGCGCCGGCCAGCGCGCCGATCCCGGTTGCAGCCATCAAGGCGCCCAGGCCGTCCGGGCCTACCTTGAGGATCTCGCCCGCGTAAACAGGCAACAACACGGCGTACGGCATGGCGGTGAGGCTCAGCAGCGCGATGAGGCCCAGCAGCGCACGAACGTGCGGGGTCCGGCGGGCGTAGCGTAGGCCTTCGGCCAGCAGCACGGCCGCGCGCGCGTGCGTGGCCGTAGGTTTCGGTGTGATACGGAGCGCCAGCAGGCAGGCGATGACGGCCAGGAAGCTGAGGGCGTTGAGCAGGAAGCAAAGGCCTTCTCCCGCCGTGGCGACGAGGAAGCCGGCGAAGGAGGGACCGACGATACGGGCGGCATTGAAGGCGGACGAATTGAGGCCGATGGCTGACGGGAGATCACTGCGGGGGACGAGATCCGCCACGAAGGCCTGGCGGACCGGCATGTCCAGCGCGTTGATAATGCCCAGCACGGCGGCCAAGGCGAGGATCCAGCCGACAGTGATGTGCCCGCTGAGGGTCAGGCCGGCCAAGGCGCCGGCTTGAAGAAGGGCCAGGGTCTGAGTCAGCATCAGGACGCGTTGCCGCGGCCAGCGATCGGCGGCTAGGCCACCCACCAGTCCGAAGGCCAGCACCGGCGCCTGCGCGACGAACCCCACCAAACCGAGCAGGAACGGAGACCCGGTCAGCCGGTACACCAGCCAGCTCTGGGCCAGGCTCTGCATCCACGTGCCGCAGAGCGAGAGTCCTTGGCCGACGAAGAAGAGGGCGTAGTTGCGGTGGCCGAGGGCGCGCCAGGGAGATTCGATCACTAGGCGTGGGCGGTCGGTGAGGGAGACCGGCCTTCGGCGGACTCCAGGAGTGCCTTGATGGCGGCGATGCTGGAACCCGCGCACATGGAGGCGGTCGTTACGATCGTGGTGTTGCCCCGTGCGTTCATGGTCGTGGCCACGGCCTCGCCGAATTTCTTGAGATAGCGGTCTCGCTCCGGGCCTTCCTCCGTGACCATGAATTGATGGGGCTGGTAGAATTTCTGGCCGGTGTCGAAAGCGGCTGCAATGGAGACCTTCACCGGAACGTCGTCGTAAGCAGGACCTGCCTGCTTCCGAAAGGCGTTGTTCATCTGGTCTATCACCGCGTCCTCCAAGGCGTCCAGAAACTGGAGGTATTCATTGATAGGGACGTAGAACGTTGCCACCCGGTCGGCCATATTGAACAGGACTTTTAAGAACTCAATATAGACCTCCCATTCCTTCTTGCGGTCGAGTTTGCCCGCAATTGCAGGAGCCTGGCGTCTGAGAAGCGTCACGGATTCCTGCGAGATCCCCAGCATCAACTCGCCCAGCGTCCAAGCCTTGCGCTGGAGCTCGGGTGAGAGATGTTGGCGCTGGTCCCGCTCGCCGTTGTTTTTCCCCGGCCGGTGGGTGAAGCTCGTCCGGCACGTCGGGCAGGTGACCAGGAGAACTTCGCCGGCGGGGATTCGGAGCTGTTGTCCGCAGTGGGCATTGGGGCAGGACACGATCTCGAACTGATCGGCGGTGTCCATCACGCCGTCCCTTGTGCGGGCGTGTTCCCTTCATGCGCGGATAATTGTTCGGCGAACTTCGCCCCTACAATGGTGGTCACCCGGTTCATGTGCTCGCTGAGTTCTTGCCACTCCGACGGAGTCAATTGCTGCTTCAGTTGGGGATGAATTCCCCACTTCGAGCTGACCAGTTCTCCCTCGCGGGTGATGAGCACATGGATCAACTGGATCGTATTCGGGGCGCCTCCCTGTGCCATCGTCCCAGGAGTGGAATCAGGTGGTCGTTCGGCCATGTGTGTTCACCTCGCTTTCTTGATACGTAGCGGTATCATACACGATTCTCCCGGCCGAACGCATCCGGCGGCGGATTGACGCTTTCCAAGACCCTGTGTTAGGGTTTCAGCGATGTCACCGACCCGTCAATCCCACGACGGCGCGCGCGATCGCGCCGTTCAGGTGCATGGCGTCACCCTGCATCTGGCGCACCCTGACGCCACCACTCTCGAGTGGATCGGCCAGCGGGAGATCCTCAAACAGCTCCTGGCCTGTTGGCTGGTCGTGGATGAAAAAGACCTGCCGCTGTCCCCACGAATCACCGGTGTCCCCGGCGTCGGCAAGACGACCCTGGCCATGGCGGCGGCTCAGGCACGCAAACAGGACCTGTATATCTTCCAATGCACCGCCGACACTCGTCCCGAGGATCTTCTGGTCACTCCGGTCCTGGCCGAGTCGGGGAAGATCTCGTACCACGCCTCGCCCCTCGTGACCGCCATGCTCACGGGGGCCGTCTGCGTTCTGGACGAGGGCAATCGCATGAACGAAAAATCCTGGGCATCGCTGGCGCCGCTGCTCGACCACCGGCGCTACGTCGAGTCCATCGTGGCGGGCATTCTGATCACGGCTTCTCCGGAATTTCGCTGTTGCGTGACGATGAACGAGGATGCCTCCACGTACGAGGTGCCGGACTACATCATGTCCAGGCTCCAGCCCACCCTTCACCTTGATTTTCCGGCCAAGAACGACGAGTTGGCCATTCTGAAATACCACCTGCCCTTTGGCCCCGGCGAGCTGCTGGCCATGACCGTGGCCTTCCTCCAGGAGGCGCATCGGTTGGACCTGGATTTCTCGGTTCGCGACGGGATTCACATCCTGCAATACGCCCTCAAGCGCATGGCCCAAGACCCGCAACATCCGCTGTCGAGGGACATCGCCTGGCAGGAGTCGCTGATCCAAGTGCTCGGGGAGGAGGCCCAGGATCTGGCCGCGCTGTCCCGCAAGCGCGCGCGGGAATTGGGCGATCAGACACTCACGCGCGGGCTTGGCGATTTCTTTTTTGAAGGGGATAATCCGCTCCATCCGGATCGGTAACATGCGCTCCCCAACCGTTGAATCCGTCCTGCGTCTCTCGTCCCGGATCGAAATGCTCCCGATCGTTCACGCCAGCGGCGATATGGCCCAAGAAGTCCGGGAGACCTTGATCGCCCGCCGCTATGAGTGCCTGGCCGTGCCGCTCCCTCCATCCGTGGAAACGTCGGTCGAGGCGGCGGTTGAGGCTCTTCCCGCAGTCTCCGTCGTGTGTTTGAAAGAAGAGGATCTGGACGGGGTTCCGACCGCCAGCTATGTTCCGATTGATCCCTGCCAGCCCGTGGTCATGGGGATCCGTGCGGCAATGGGCGAGGACATCGCCCTGGCTTACATTGATCGGGAGGTCCGGACCTACGAACCCGATCCGGTGATGGCCCCCGATCCCTATAACCTCAAGACGGTCTCGGTGGCCGCCTACGCGGCGGCCTCGCTTCCGTCCCTGCCGCCTCCGACAACAGGCAGCCAGCGCGAAGAGCGCATCGCGTGGATGGCGTTCCGTCTGCATGAGCTGGAACTGGACTATGAGGCGATCCTGTGCCTCTGCCCGATCCAGGACTGGCCCTACCTCCGCGAGGCCTACCGCGAACGACGACCATATCGCCAACCGGAGGGGGTGGTCACGGGACCGGAAACGTTTGTGGTTTCCGACGCCGGCCGTTATTTCGTCCTTGGTGAGTTGCCCTTCATTACCGGCTTGTACGAACAGCGGCGGGCCGAAGTCAGGTCCGATCGCCATGTCGCGATTGACGGCGTGAAGGAGCTCCTACAGGAAACCCGGACCCGCTGGTCGGCCGAACACAAGCCCGAGCATAATTGGATCACCCCCCAGCGCCTTCAGTTGTATCTCCAGTACGTCCGGAACCTCACGTTGCTGGATCGGCGGCTGACGCCGGACCTCTACACGCTGGTCACTGCGGCCAAGCAAATCGGGGGAGACGAGTTTGCCGTGACACTGATCGAGACGGCGAAGGATTACGGGTACGGCGAGGCCGCGACACCTGAGCCTTGGAGGCCGGCCGACCGACCGGCTGTATCCTTCGGCATCGGCAGGGCGGAGTTTCCGGACGGCACGGTGGTCCGCATGAAGAGCCGGCTTCCCGGACCGCCTCAGGTGTGGCGCACGCTCAATTTACGTCCCAAACCTACGCCGGTCAAGCGGCGCGATTGGGCGCAGCGCTGGAACCCGCTTCGGCAGTGCTCATGGCCGCCGGAGGATACCCGCATCGAGTCCTTCAATCTGCACGTGCGAGAACAAGCGAAGGCTTTGATAGGGGCGGACCTTGCAAGGACGGAAAAGTTCACGACGTCGGTGAAGGACGGAATTGACCTGCGGGAAACGTTACGGCACTGGCACAAGAAAGAAATTTACGTGAAGGAGATCCCGCCGGCGCGGGGGAACATCGAGGTGGTGGTCTTCCTGTTCGATGTCCCCGCCGATCCGGCCCAATATTCCTGGCAGGCGACGTGGTTTGCGGAACACGAAGAGGAATCCACGCTCTGCTTTTTCTCCACGCCGTTCAGCGAGAATCTGGTGGGGCCCGGCATCGGCCAGTCCAGCTACGGTGGGGCGATGTTTTTGTTTCCCCCGCGTCCGATCTTGGACATCTGGTCAGACCCCAGGCTCGCCTTCACGGCGACGCTGGAGGAGCGTCTGCTGGCCGGCGCCCTGCTGCATTCGCGGGAGCCGCATATCGCCGTCGTATCCCCCGTGCGACCATTGGCCCGGTGGCGGCTCCTGGCCCGGCGTTTCCGCAAGCGGCTCATTCCCATTCCGCTCTCCCGCTTCTCGACGCAGACGGTGGACCGCTTGCGACGCTTCCACGTCCTCAACGGCCACGAGGTGCGCTCCTACGCGGCTCGGTTCATCAGAGAAATCTAGAGGCGGCGGGTCCCATCGTTGAACAGCCCATCCGTGCTCACTCAACGCAGACTATTCGTTGCGCGCGGACTGGGCGCCCGTTCAACGCCGCCCGCACTTGCTCCGGTTACCTTGACCGATTCCATGCTGCTCGGTTATCCTTTTTTCATGCGTTTCCTTACAAGGATGGCCTGCCTCGGCATTGCGGCACTTTTCGCGACGGCGTGTCTGCCCGGACCTGCCGGCGCGGTCGAGATCGTCTCGCCCAAGGACGGCGAGGTCGTGCCCATCGGCTCGGAGCTTGTGATTCAGGTGCAACCAAGCCCGGGCGACGATATCGTACGGGTGTATCTCTCCCATTCTGAAGAGGCCATGAAGTACAACGATCAGACGGGTTTCTTCGAGCAACGGATCAAGCTGCGGGGAGATACCTTGGGCCCGGTCCCGGTTGAGGTCACGGGCATCAACAGCAAGGGGGTGACCAGTACCGCCCAAGTCATGGTCCACGTCAACTTGCCCCCGGTGCTTCCTCTCATTTCGCTTCGCATCCATGCGGAGCAGAGGAAATTAGTGTTGGAAGGAATCGGCGAGAAACGCGCGCTGCAAGTGATCGGGGAGTTCCCCGACGGCACCGTGCGGATCATCTCGAAGTCGGTCTTTGGGACGACCTACCAGGGCCGGAATGACCAGGTGGTCACCGTGGATGCCAACGGCGTGGTGACCGCCGTGGGGGTCGGCGAGACGACCATCGTGGTCCGTAACGGCGACATGGAGACTCAGGCCAAAGTGGTGGTCAGACCCAAGCCGTCCGAAGAGGGAAAGAAAGAGACCTAAGGCTGCTAGCGGCGGGAGAGACTCTGCTGCATCGCCGGCGCATAGAGCTGTTCCGTGTACTCGCAGACCATCCGGCGGGCGCAAAACCGAGGGGTGACGCTCCGGATGGTCTCCCGCACCATGTGCAGCCATCCTCGCGGGATCCCGTCCCCGTCCCGGTTATAAAAAAGCGGTACCACTTCCTGCTCCAGCGTTCTGAATAAGGCTTCGCAGTCTGCTGCGTCCTGTGCGACCGGATCCGGGTCGAACCCCCGCCCTCCGATCGCCCAACCGTTGGCCCCGTTGTACCCTTCCATCCACCAGCCGTCCAAAACGCTCAAGTGCGGCACCCCGTTGAGGGCCGCTTTCTGACCGCTGGTCCCGCAGGCTTCCTGGGGAGGGCGGGGCGTGTTCAGCCACACGTCCGCTCCGTGGATCAGAAACTTCGCCGTGTGCATGTCGTACTCTTCCACGAAGGCGATGTGGCCGCCGAGGCCGTGGTCCTTGGCGAGGGAATAGACCTCATGAATGAAGTACTTGCCCGGCTCGTCGGCGGGGTGCGCCTTGCCGGCGAAAATAATCTGCACCGGCCGCCAGGGGTCTTGCATCAGCCGCTTCAGCCGCTCCACGTCTTTGAACAGCAGCGTGGCTCGCTTATAGGTCGCGAACCGTCGGGCAAACCCGATGGTCAGCGCCGCAGGGTCCAGGAGCG
>CAZITU010000110.1:0-7482 GCA_964542245.1 uncultured Nitrospirales bacterium
TTTATATGCTGCTCTGTGAGCTCTGCAAGGCCTTCCTCAAGTTTGAGTGCGCGTACCTCGGTGTGAGCCCCCAGCCCTATAAGGAGACTGACTACAAGCCGGCCACCTTTAATCCGCCGGAGGGGGCGGTGTTTGAGTGTGGAGCCCAGGATCTCGGGAACGAATTGAGTGTCCTGTTGGACGAAGTCGGGGGGCGGTCCCAAATGGAGACTGGGGAAAACGAAGGAGGAACAGGAGAATCGGGTCCTGCCGGTCATGCCTGAGGGGAGGCCGTTCAGGACGCTTTTTGTCTGCTGTAATGAATGATAACGGCAGTATTGGGTTTGATTAAGCGGGCGTTTTTTGGTTAATTTTTTAAAGCAAAGAGGAGGGGCTATCGCTATGGAAATCATTCAAACGAGGAAGCGGGCCGTCGTGTGGGGGGTTCTCCTGAGCGCCTTCGTCGTCGGCGTCGTCCTGACGTTGGGACAGGTTCCTCTGGCTGTCAGCCAGCCGGTTGCCATCCAAGTAAAGGCGATCAAGGGACCGATTCCGATGGACGGGGCAAATCCGGTCTGGGAAAACGTGCCCGGTGTCGTCGTCCCGCTCAGCGGGCAGACGATCACCACGCCGATGCACCCCAACATCGCCGTCAAGTCGGTGTTTGTGAAGGCGATCACGAACGGGAAGGACATCGGGATTCGTCTGGACTGGGGCGATCAGTCCAAGAACGACACCACGATTAAAGCTGAACAATTCCGAGACCAGGCTGCCCTGCAGTTCCCGGTGAACCTCAGCGGGGCGCCGCCGTTCCAGTGCATGGGCCAGGCCGGTGGCACGGTCAACATCTGGCGGTGGAACGCGGAGTGGCAGAGGGACCTCGGTAAGGACGTCGCCGGGATCTGGGATATGGACAACGAGTACCCGGCCATTTTCTGGGATTACTATTTTGAGGAGCCGGCCGGGGGTGTGACCTATATGGACCGCGTGGGAAGGAGCCTGGGGCCATTCAACACCGGAATATGGTCCGGCAACATCCTGTCTGACCCTGAAATGCGGATCGGGTCCGTCGAGGACCTTAATGCGAACGGGTTCAGCACCCTGACGACTCAGTCCCACCAGGATGTGGTCGGGAACGGCCTATGGGAGCACTCGGGTTCGATCAAGGGCGGCTGCTGCACGGGTCCCACGTGGCGCGTCGTGTTCAAGCGGGCGTTGGCGACTGCGGATCCCAACGACGTGCAGTTTAAGAGCGGGTCTGTTCCGGTGGCGTTTGCCGTCTGGGATGGACAGAACGTCGAGCGTGACGGCATGAAGGGGATCTCCACCTGGTTCACCCTGCAGGTCCCGTAAGTCATTCACGCAGACCTCTGCCGTAACGCGTTTTTGGCAGAGTTGACGAAGCAAAAGGCCCCGGGGGGTTACCACCCCCGGGGCTTTTTCATGCCCGTTGTGTGTCTGGGCGAACGCGGAAAAGTACCGGTACGGGAGGTCTTCAAGCGGGCAGATTCAGTTGCATTTCGTCTTGTGGTGGGTGTATAAAATCTGTACGCGTCCCCTCTCTAGGCTTGGGATTTAGTAGAGGCGCCTCGATGAAAACCATCTTGCTGTTTCCTCCGACCTGGCATCCGTCCCAGCCCTACCTCAGCCTCCCGTCCTTGACAGGTTTCCTCAAGCAAGAGGGCGTCACTGAGATCGTCCAGCGGGACCTCGGCATTGAGGTCCTCGATGGTTTCTTGACCCAGGCGATCGGACGTGCGACCTACGAACGAATGCAAGACAAGATCAAGGCCCTGGAACGGCTCGGCACGCAAGGCGAGACCGGTCCCTCCAGCCACGAGCATCTCTTGCGTCTGAAAGAAGCCCTCGACTGGTTTCCGCCGCTCTACGATCAGATCGACGAGGCCAAAAAGACCCTGCGTTCCGAGCAGTTTTATGACCTAGAGAAATACCGAGAGAGCCTGTTCCTCATCGACCGTTGGCTGGCCTTCATCTCCACGTTGTATTTCCCGACGCGCATCTCCGTGGTGGACAATCAATGGCGGTATTCCATCTACTCCTCAAAGGACATCCTAAAGGCCGTCGCGGACGAGGCAGAGAATCCGTACCTGGACCTCTTCCGGACCACGTTCGTCCCGGATATCCTGGCTCAGTCTCCCGGCCTAGTCGGCGTCTCGATCACGGCGACGTCTCAAATCTTGCCGGGGCTCACCCTTTGCCGGCTGATCAAGCAGGCGAACCCCGACCTGCACATCACCATCGGCGGTAGCATTTTCACCAGGCTGGTGGACAACTTGCGCCGGGCGGACGCGATGTTCCAGTTCGCCGATGACTTTGTGGTATTTGAAGGGGAGACCGCTTTGCTGGAACTGGTTCATCAGCTTGAAGGCAACCGCGACTTCAGCAAGGTGCCGAACCTGATCTATCGGCAGAACGGCAAGATCATCGTCAACCAGCCGTTCTATTCGGAGAACATCAATGCGCTGGCGGCTCCGAATTTCGATGGGATGCCCTTCCGCCAGTACTTCGCCCCCCAGTCCGTCCTCCCCATTCAGTTCTCCCGCGGCTGTTATTACAAGGATTGCGCGTTCTGCGCCTTGACCTTGGACCATCAAAATTTCCGGCAGCGCCAGCCTGAAAAAGTGGTGGATGACCTTAAGCTGCTCATGGAGAAATACGAGACGCCGTTCTTTTTCTTCACCGACGAATGCTTTGCCTTGTCGCCGACCAAGCGCCTCTGCGGCCAGCTCATCCAGGCCGGGGTGAACGCTCAGTGGACCTGCGAGATGCGCTTCGAAAAGAACCTGTCGCGGGACCTGCTCAAGCTCATGCGGGACGCCGGGTGCCTGAAGATCGTGTGCGGGTTGGAATCTTACAACCAGCGGGTGATGGATTTCATGAAGAAGGGGATCAAACGCGAGCACGTCAACCGGATCGTGGATGACTGCCTCGACCTGGATATTGCGGTGCACTGTTACGTCCTGATCGGGTTCCCCACCGAGACCGAAGCCGAGGCGATGGAGACGATGAATTTCATTCTCGAGCACACGCGACTGAATTCCTCGTATGGCTTCTCGTGTCAACCGTGCCTCTTTGATCTGGAAAAAGAAGCACCCATCATGAGCGATCCGGCCAGCTACGGGATCCGGCGCATCATGCGTCCTGCGTCGGAGGACCTGAGTCTGGGATATTTCTACGAGGTCCTGGACGGGATGAAGCCCGAAGAGGCGGAACGGGTCTATCAGCACGTGTATGAGAAGATCAGCGAGGTGGTGTGCGAGTTGCCGTTCAACTATTCGATGGCGGACGGCTTGCTCTATATCGCCAAGTCCAAGACCCAGACGATTGCGGCGGGCTGAGTATGTCCGAGTCCTCAACGGCCGAGAGAACCCGAGTGAAACCGGAACCGGGAGCATTGCTCCTGGAATATGCGCTGAAGGCGCTGCTTCTCGCCGGGCTCTTCGAACTCGTCTTGTACCGCCTCGTGTCGCGTCTCGGCATGCACCTCTCGAAGGTGGCACGGGAGTATGTGGTCATCGAGTACTCTCTTCGGGGAGCCTCGGCCGTCGGGTTCGCCCTGATGAACTTCTCGGCGATCCTTGCCTTCCTCGTTCTGTTCATCTTCCTCTTTTATAAAATGAACGGGACGCTCGCCCGACCGCTGGACCGAGTCGTCGTCCCGCTGGTGTCCGTGCTCCTCGCGCTGACGATCGCGTTCCTGCTGTTCCCGCCCGGGATGCTCGGGGCCATCCTCTATAATGCGGTCACGGCCGCGCTCCTCTGGACGCTGGTTGCCCAGTATTGTCTGACCAATCCTTCCCGGACGGCTCGCGCCATGATCGTCTGTTACGGATTGGGTGTGTCGGGCTGGCTCTATTATCAGATCTCCACCACGGCCAACGGCTGGCTGCAGGTTCCCGCCCCCCCCCCGCTGGTTCATGAGATCAGCCGCCTTGGGGAAGCCCTGATGGTGGTGGCGACGGCGCTGGTGTTCGTGGCGTACTCCGGCTTCACGTTCCGCACCAGCAATCGGCGACAGCGGAGGCGAACGATTCAATATGCTGCGGCATGGGCCGTTCTCTTCATCGGCTTGCTGATGGCGGACGGGGTTCTCGAGAGGATAGATCCCGCAATGGCGAGCCACGTTCGCCAAGCCAGCCAGGGCATCGGCTGGATCTTTCAGATGGGCATGGGGTATACCTTCTACCTGCCGTTCGCCCTTTACATGGCCGGCTTGCTGCTTTGGTCTTACGCGGTGATCAAGCAGATCACGATGGGGAGGCGGGCAGGGTATGGACTTGCGTTGATGTTCATTGCGGGGTATGCGCTCCAGTTGTCGCACCTGACGCTGTTCGTCGTGCTGGGGTTGCTGTTGGTTGCAAACGATGGGAGGGTCGACGCGCGGGAAACGACCGGCCAGCCGTATCCGGTTGGGCTTCCGAACCGTCCCGCGGCCGAGGTCTCGGGGGTTTCCTGAGCCGGCCGGGTAATTCGAGGAAACGGACGCATGAAAATGGACGAGCCAAGCACCCAATCCGACGCTTCGGCAGATGCTCTGGCCGGCGAGAAAACCGTCGAGCAGGCAGGCGAAGCGCCGTTGAGCATCGACGACGAAATGGCCGAGATCAGAAAGCTGCTGGAGGCCGACCCGGAGGATTTCCAGGCCCAGTGCCGGCTCGGGGAGCTGTATTTCGCCAAGGGGATGCTGGATGAGGCCTACACGGAGGTGTCGAAAGCCATTCAAATGGCGGAGTATCTCAGAACGCAGATGGCCAATTCGCTGGCGATGTACTACGCCAATCTCGGCACAATCCAGGCGACGCAAGGCAAGCTCGATGAAGCCATGGGCCAGTACAGGAAAGCCCTCGAGATCAATCCCCGGGACGTGCTGGCCTTGTTCAACCTTGGGCGTGCCCTGTATGATCGGGATCAGTACCTGGAGGCCATGCCGCTGTACGAACGGCTCGTCGAAGTGACGCCTGACGATCCAATCGCGTGGTTTCAACTGGGTCGGGTCTATGAAAAACTTGACCTTCGCAATATCTCTGATCTTCACACCCTTGACGCCGGGATTGCGGCATACCGTCGGGTTCTTGAACTCGATCCGCATAATCTCGAGGCGGCCTTCGCCTTGATGGAAATCTACATGAATCTGAGGAAGCCCGATGAGGCCATCGTGGTGTTGGAGAACGCGGTCCAGAACAATCCGGATGAGCCGCTCGCGTATTATAATTTGATCAGCACGTACGAAAAGACCAAGCGGTTTGCCGAGGCCGATCAGACCCGGGAGCGCCTCAAAGCACGCTTTGCCTCGCGACGGCCCGCGGAGTCCAAAGGCAAGTAAACGATTCACCGACCAAGGAGCGCGCGTTATGTTTGGGAGCATGGGTATCACCGAGCTGGTCCTGATTCTGTTCATCGTGCTGATCATTTTCGGAGCCGGGAAGCTGCCTCAGCTTGGTGAAGGCTTGGGGAAGGCGATCAAAGGATTCAAGAAGTCGGTCCATGAGGCGGATGCAATCGAGTTGGAGGCCACTAAGCAGGAGGCCCAGATCCAGACGGGAGGGCAACCGGGGGCGGACCCGGCGGGCGCACCGCAGGCCGCCCAACCGTTGGGAACCGCCGGGGCGGTGCCGCAACCGCAGGCGCCTGGGGCGTCCGAGCCGCCCAAGGTGTGAGATCGGCAATCGTGCAGTGAGGTGGGGTCCATGGAGAGCGGAGTCGTTTCGGTAGGCGTCATCGAAACTTTTGCCGGTAACGGGAAATCCCGGAGTACCGGCGACGGCAAGATCGCGACCAAGGCCGGGATGCCCCTGCCGGTCGGCCTGGCGATTGATCCGATGGGGCAGGCTCTGTACTATGTCGAGTCCGGGAGCGATCGGGTCCGCCGGATTGAGTTGGCGACGAGCATCATCGGTCACGTGGCCGGCATCGGCGAGACCTGTTATAGCGGGGACGGGGGCCCGGCCTCCGAGGCCGGTCTGTATCTGCCGTTGGATGTGGCGTTTGATTCCAAGGGAGACCTCTACATCTGCGATTCCGGCAGCAACCGGATCCGCCGGGTGGAGATGAAGACCGGCATCATCGACACGGTCGTCGGAACCGGCGAGTTCGGGTTCAACGGCGACGGCCCGGCGGTCGAGGTGAATCTGACCTATCCAAGCGCGATCGCCTTCGATTCCAGAGACCGCCTGTTTATCGTGGATACCCAGGCGCATCGAATCCGGATGTACGACCCGGAGACGAACCAGGTGACCTCGATCGCCGGAACGTGGTCGCGTGAGGATGACGACCGGGACAGCCCGTTGATCGCCAAAAACCTTGTGGTTTTGTCCGGCGACGCCATCGGCATTGATTTCAGCGATGACCATGGGTGGCTGCGTCCGGAATGCTCACCCGATTCGGTGGACATGAACGTATACTTGGACGACGGCAAGCCGGGGTCGGAGGTTCGGCTACACGATCCAGTCGCCATTACCGTCGATGCGAACGACGACGTTTACGTGGCCGATAAGGGCAGCAATCGGCTCCGGAAGATTGACATGAAGACAAAAGTGGTCACGACCGTGGCGGGAAAATGTTTTTACGGGTACGACGGTGATGGGAAGCCGGCGACGCAAGCGATGCTGAACGCCCCCGAGGCCGTCATCTTCGACCCTGCCGGCAACCTGTACATCTCGGATGCCATGAACCACCGGGTCCGTCGCGTGGAGGCGGGGACGGGTCTCATCACGACGGTGGCCGGAAACGGCGACAGCGGCTATAAGGACTCCGGAAACATGGGTGGGTGCGGGATGGCCAAGTTCGTCAAGGCCGTGGACAAGGAGATGATCAAGCACGGGGACGGTCGCATCGCCGTCGAAGCCGTGGTCAACTCCCCGTCTGGTCTTACGCTGGACTCCAACGGGTTTCTGTATATCTCTGAACGTGGCGAGAACAAAATCCGTCGGTTGAAGCTGTACTAGCGCTCTTCCTCCCTGTTAGGGAGGCCTTATGCGTGTTGAGAATGGGGGTTGTTATGGGTTGGATGTTTCCTGCCGCCACGATGCATCGCCGCATGCCGATGCTGCTGCTGGTTTCCGCGCTCATGCTGGTCCTCGGACTCGATGGTTTCGGTGTCCAGGTCGTCAGCTCACAGGGCCTCTACATCCGGTCCTATTTTACCGCCGGTGAGCTTCCCTTTGATCCCAAGTCGCCGGATTGGGAGAAGGCGAGCCCGATGGTTCTCCCGCTCAGCGGACAGGTAATCACTCGACCGACTCTCCCCGATCCGACGATCAAAGCACTTACGGTCCGGTCTCTTCACAACGGAAAGGAGATGGTGTTTCTTCTGGAGTGGCAGGACCCCACGAAGAACGATCGGTTGACGCCCGGAACCTTCCGGGATGGGGCGGCGATGGCTTTCCCGCTCGGCGATGCGCCGGCGTTCTTCTGCATGGGGCAATTGGACCACTACTTGAACATCTGGCATTGGAAGGCCGACTGGCAGACCGATATCGAGCG
>CAZITU010000111.1:0-7450 GCA_964542245.1 uncultured Nitrospirales bacterium
GATCAGACGCAATTGGTCTGGGCCATGCTCATCGGCTTTGGAGGCGCCTTCATCAGCTTGGCCTTCTCCAAACAGATGGCGCGGGCTATGGTGGGCGGCTCTCAGATTACCGAACCCAGGACCCGGCCGGAGGAGGTCGTGTTCCAAACCGTCCGAGAGCTTTCCCAGCGGCTGCACATTCAGACGCCGGAAGTCTGGGTGTACGACTCGCCCGATCCGAACGCCTTCGCGACCGGGCCGACCAAAAACAACGCCATGGTGGCCGTGTCCACCGGCCTGCTGGTGAATCTCAACGAGGCGGAGGTGCGCTCGGTTCTGGCCCATGAAATGGGCCACGTCTGGAACGGCGACATGTTCACTACCACGGTGCTGGCGGGCCTGATGAACACCTTCGTGTATTTCATCAGCAACTTCATCGCCCGTCACCTGGCCGAACGCAACGCCGCGCTGGGGTTCGTCTCGTATTTCTTTCTCCAGATCGTGCTGTCGTTCCTGGCCATGATCCCGATCTGCTGGTTCTCACGGCGTCGGGAGTTCGAGGCAGACCGGTTCGCCGGCAAGGCCTATGGGCCTGCTCCGATGATCTCGGCCCTCGAGGGCATTCAGCGGTACGTCGAGGCGGCGCAGGTGGAGTATTCGACTCAGGACGCACTCGCGACCATGAAGATCTCCGGCAACACCGGCGGATTGATGCGGTTGTTCGCCACCCACCCGCCTATCGAGGAGCGGATCGCGGCGTTACAGCGGTTGTCGTAACATCGAGACAGCAGTGCGGAGGAACAGGGGGACGGGTTTACACCCGTCCCCCTTTCTATTGATGCGCGTATGCCGGCAAACTCACCGGTAAGGTCGTTTTATCGGTTCAGTGACATCCCGCTTCCCGCCCGTGATGAGGTGGGCGGCAAGGGGCTCTCGCTCATCACGATGTTTCAAGCGGGGCTCCCTGTCTCCAACGGCTTCGTGTTGACGGTCGCGTTCTTCGACCCGTGGATTGTCCTGCTGAAGGCAACTCCGGCATGGAAGAATTTCCTCGTCGCGGATCAGGCCGGCCTGCGCGAGTCCTGTCAGCGACTCAAGGATATCAGCGCCGGCTACGAACTGACCGCGGAGCAGAAGAAAAAACTCCGGGAAGGGCTGAGCGCTTTCGGCGAGAAGACCCTCTTCGCCGTGCGTTCTTCTTCGCCGGAGGAAGATTTGGGGAGCGCCTCTTTCGCCGGAGGATACGAGACGGTCCTGGGGGTGCCGCCGGGCCGATTGGAAGCGGCGCTCCATACCACCTTCGCCTCCTGTCTCGACGCACGCATCGTCGCCTACAAGCGCGAACGCGGCTTCGAGATCGCCGAGCCCCGCATTGCCGTCGTCGTGCAGGAGCAGATCGCCGGCGAGGTGTCCGGAGTCGGCTTCTCGGTCAACCCCTTGAACGGCAACCCGGACCAAGCCGTCTTCGAGTCGAACTGGGGGTTGGGCCAGACCGTCGTAGCCGGGAAGGTTTCCCCCGATCACTTCGTCGTAAACAAGCCGTCGCGGACTATTCTGGAGCGACGCGTGGGGCGAAAGGAGCGGTCCCTCGTCCTTCTGGCGGGCGGCGGCACGCACGAACGTGAGGACCCCCGGCATGACGATCTCACGCTGCGCGACGGTCAATTGCAGGCCCTCACCGAGGTCCTGATCGCTCTGGAACGCCGATACGGCCGTCCTATTGATATGGAATGGGCCTTTGCCGGGGGACACCTCTATGTCCTTCAAGCCAGGCCGATCGTCGCGCCTGTGGCCATTCGTGAGGCGGCCAAGGAACCGAGCACGCCTCAGAAGCTCGTGGCACGGATCAAGGCGTTCTTTCGAGGAAGGTCCTAGTTGTAGGGGCACGGCATGCCGTGCCCCTACAACTCATCGCACCTCCAAAATTCCCTCCATGCCCTTTTCCCGATGGCTTTTGAAGAAGGGCAGCTTCTTATCACAATAGATCGCGAACGATCCCGTGACCGCCGGGGTGAACTTGACGGTCACACTCTCCCCGGCCGGAATTTCCTCGCGAATCGCCAGGCCTGATCGAGGATCGTCAATGACGAGATTGTGAGGGACCAGCCAGGTCACGCTCTTGAAAGTCAGCTCCACCGGTTTCCCGGCCTTCACGACCAGATGGCCGGGGGTAAAGCTATAGCTGTCGGCCTCGACCGTAACTCGCTGGACACCGTCCGTTGCGAGCGGAACCTCGACCGCGAACGGGTCGGCCGCGAAGAGCGGCGAGACCAGCATGAGGCTTACGCCGATCCATTGCCGCTGAGCCGGCCGAGTGTTCCGCGCAACCATCCGGTACCTCCTTCCGGGCCCTGCCGGTGTCGTTTCTTACCACCAAACACGAATGTGATACACTGCCTGCCAAACTTGATCAACCGGGCACCGCCATACAACCTGACAAGGAATCCTCACATTCTTAGTTGCGAGTCGGTCGTCGCTCAACTATCCTACCAATATCTGGTCAATTTGCCACGGGGAGGTCGTATGCAACCCATCGCGGTGATCACGCTTGCTCTACTGCTCGGCTCAGCGCCGGTCTTCGCCGGCGTTCCTTCCCACGACCACCCGCCGACGACGCCTCAGCCCAAAGCCACGACGACGGTGACGCTGGAAGGCAACTCCCTGATCCTGACCTTCGGACCGATTGATCTGCCGGTCGGACACAGCGGCGAGCTGGCCTCCAGCATGCCGCTCCACTTCTTCAAAGCCCCCAAGGACATGCACGTGATCGGCTACAAGTCGCGGATCTTCACAAAGGACGGCAAAGAACTGCCCGGCCAGTACCTGCACCATATTCTGCTCCAGAATCTGGACGAGAAGAGTCTCTCCTGTCCGGGAGAGCCCACCTACTTTGCGGGGTCCGGCATCGAGATCACCGACGCCAAGTTCCCTCCCGGATACGGCGTGCCCATCAAAAAAGGGAGCAAGCTGGTCGCGGTCGTGGCCTTCTATCACAAGGTTCCTCCCACAAAGGACGTGCTGGCCACATTCACAATGGACCTGGCTCCCGACGGCGCCACCGTCAAGCCGATCAAGGCCTACACGGTGGGCGTCAATGTAGTCTGTTACAGCCAGTTCAACAAGCGACCTCCGAACGAGTCGGACGAGGGCCGGGCGTTGAAGGTCGGCGCGGTCCAGGTGGACTCGAAGCCGCTGAAGTTTACGGTAGACGGATGCGTCAAGTACGCCTATCCTCACGGACACGATGGTCTGCTCCTGATCGCCCTCGACAACAAGACCGCCAACCAAACCCTGCTGCGCAGCACGCCTGACGTGGAAAGTAACGGAAACCTGCGCGGCTTCCTCCCCCATCAGGTCTATAGCGACACCAAGGGCTTTTCAGTGAATGCCAAGGACGACTATGAGATGACGATGGTGTATCATCTTAATCGCCAGGAAACCTCGGACCTTCATGGCATGGGTAATTATCTCCTCTATATCACTCCGGGCGCCTGTGAATAGCCCGGCTCTTCCCGCTTTCCGTCTTGCGTTGCTCTCGGCGACATCTTTCGTCCTTGCGTTTCCCGTCCTGGCGCTCGACGTGAGCGGGGATTGGGAAGTCGCCGAAGAAGAGAGGACGTACAGGGCCACCGTGGACGCAACCGGCAACGGAACCTATACCTGGCAGAACGGCATCATCTTCAACAGTAAAATCGCGGGAACACGATGGTCCGCCTCATGGAAGCAATCCGGCAATGACCGGGAAGGGGGCTTCCTCGTCGAACTCTCTGAAGATGGGACCCTGGCCAAAGGACGCTGGTGGTACTCGCGGGTCGGCTCCCAGGTCATTCCCGATCCGGACTTCGGCGGCGACTTCACGTGGCGTAAGCTGTCCTCTCCGCTCTCGCGCCCTGACCGATCTCCCACCTTTGGTAAAATCGGCAAGGAGGAGGGGTAAGATGAACAGACTCATGACCGTAGGCTTCGCCGCCCTGTGGCTGAGCGGGTGCGCATCCTATGGAGGATGGGAACCCACCGTGGACCCCCGAGTGGGGACCCACCAAGAAACGTTGGACCGGGACCTGGCCGAATGCAAGAACCTAGCGAGCAAGGCGTCGGGAGGCACGGCGACCGAAGCCGCCAAAGGCACGGGGGTGGGGGCCGTCGGCGGAGCGGCCGTCGGAGCCGTCATCGGAGCCGTGTCCGGAAACGCCGGCAGCGGGGCCGCGCTGGGGGCGGCGATCGGCGGAACCGGCGGAGCGGTGAAGCAAGGAGGGACCCCCGAGCAGCAGTACAAACGCAGCTACATCAAATGCCTGGAGGGCCGCGGGCACCGCGTCGTCAATTAGGGCACAACGGTAATATTCACATAGGCCGGAAAGCTCTCGGCCCCTTCCTCATCCCTGACGATCAAGCGGAACCGCAAGAGACGCGGCACGGTGACCACCGGCGCAAAAAAGTACGGCCGCAGGCTCAGCGGTTCAACCAGATCAATCGGCATCCCCTTCACCTGCGACCAATAGTAGGCGGGATTCTTCCCTTCAGGATCACCGCTGAGGATCGCATCCAGCCTCAGCTTCGCCCCTTGCTTGACGGTCTGATCAGAACCGGCATGCGCCACCGGCGGACGGTTCGCGGGTTCAAGGGGTTCCACCACCACCCGGATACGGACCTCTTTGCTGCGATTCTTGGCCGTAATCTCCGCCGTCCCGACGCCCAGGGCTTGCGCGCGGCCGTCGGTATTCACGCGAACCACTTTTTCATTGTTCGATTGATACGTCGTTCCCGTATGCCCGGGGGTCAGGTCCCGCACGACCCGATCGGCAAAGGTTCCCCGCACGCTCAACACTTGCACCTCGCCGACGCTCTTGGTGAACCGCACCGGCGCTTCGGCGCGGAGAGCCGTCAGCGCCGCGTCCGGTTCTACGCGGACGGAGGTCTCATCAAACAGGACATATTGACCCCGCCGCTCCGCCACCTGGGCCACGGCCAGGAGGCGCATTCCGCCCACCGCTTCAGCGGGCACGGGCATCTTCGCCTCGAACGGAGTTGACTGGGACTCGACCATAGGCAGGGCCTCAACTTTATCTTCCGGAGCCCGGTCCTCTTCGAAGAGCGTGTAAGTCACCTTTACCACCGGGAGTCCAGGCGGGATCGCGACTTTCACCTTCAGCGATTCGCCTGGCTTGACCACCGCCCCGTTCTTGGGTTCGGCTAATTGAAAGGCGAAGGTCGTAGCCGTCTCTACCGCAAGCACAGAAGCCGACACAACGAGTGCCGGTCCGATCACGAGACTCACCCGCCGCTGCATGAAGATCCTCCTCGTATGCTTCCGTTATCGGCTTTACGAAAGGGTAGGCATTATTCTAGCATAGGCGTTGATCCGGACCATGCCGGAATTCCGCCTATCTCACAAAGGGGGACATCATGTTCGTTTGGAGCAAACGGTTTGCCGTCGCGGCGCTGGTCATCTTCGTGGCGTTCGAAGCCTATCTGATTCCTCAAACGGTGGGGGGAGGCCCGAGCAGTATCCATCCCCACATGATTCAATTTATCTTCGTCAACTATAGCCTTCTCCAAATCTGGGTGTTCATCTGGATGTTCGATCAGGCCCGAGTCCGCGGGGCGAACGTGTGGCCCTGGCTGTTTCCGTTCCTCTTCGCACCCCTGCCCATACTGCTCGTCTACATTCTCTATTTACAGCGACCGCAGAAGTCGCGCTGATGGAACGTTCACCGAGATCGACCATAACCGGAGAACAATCTCATGCCTGACTACAAGATCGGCGGCCCGCTGAAGCCCTTTACGGCGATCGAGAAAACAAAGGACGTGGCCGAGTTTCTCGCCGTCCGCATGGTCAGGGCCATCGAGGGAAACGACGCCGTCGAACTGCACTATCTGCTTGCCACGCTCGACGACTACCACGACTATCTCTGGCGCTACTATCGGCAATTGGAGAAAGCCCAGGCCCTGCTTCGGCAAAACGCCTCAGAGTAGTATCCGAAACAAGCGGGTCAGCCGGACGGCTTTTCCCCGATCAACTCCGCCACAGGGACGAGATTGGCGAGTCCGGTCAGTTTCAGGGCGATCGTTCCGGTCACCTCGAATGTTCCGGTGAGGAGCTTGCCGGTTTCAGCGCCCACCAGGATCTGCCCGGGCGCGGCCACCTTCTCGAGGCGGGCGGCCAGGTTCACGGCGTGGCCGATCACGCTGTATTCCGCCCGATCCTTCGTCCCCACGCAGCCGGCTACCACCTCGCCCGTGTTGATGCCGATCCCGATCCGCAGCGGATCCAGACCAAGCTTGACCCGCGACTCTGACAGAGCCTCGACCGCGTCCCGCGCTCGAAGCGCGGCCCGTGCGGCGGCCTGCGCGTGGTCCTCGTTCGGGACCGGGGCGCCGAACAGAGCCATCAAGCCGTCCCCCATGAACTTGTTCAGAGTCCCGCCTTCCTGCTGGACGGCGGCGATCACCCGGACAAAAATATCGTTCAGAACCGACACCACCTCTTCAGGTTGAACGCGTTCCGAGAACGGCGTACACCCGCGGACGTCCGCAAACAGAACCGTCACCAGCTTCCGCTCGCCCTGCAGCCAGTAGTCCTGAGGGTGAGCCAGGACAAAGTCGGCGACCTCCGGCGTGACGAACTGGCCGAAGGCTTCCCGGACCTTCTCCATCCGAGCCAGGTCGGTATAGGCCCGATCGAGCTCGGCTCGCAGCGCTTTCTCGCGGGCGAGTTCCTGGGAGAGTCGGCGCTTGTCGACACACCGTTTCACGGCCGGCAGGAGCGTGTCTCCGGAAAACGGCTTGATCAGGTAATCGAACGCCCCGTCTTTCAGCGCTTGGACGGCGGAGGTAAGATCGGGATAGCCGGTCATGAGCAAGACATCCGCGCTTCCCAGTTCCCGCGCGCGCCGCACCAACTCATTGCCGTCCACCACGCCGGGCATCGAGACGTCGGTCAGGATGATGTCCCAACCCTCACCCAAGCGGGGGATCGCCTCCTCCCCGGACGCGACAGTCGAGACCTCGTATCCCGCATGGCCGAGGATTTGACTGCAGACCTCGCGAACTCCGGCTTCGTCGTCAACCACCAGGATTTTCATTATGAGACTCTACAGGCAGGATTGGCTGGGGGACCAGGATTCGAACCTGGGTAATCAGATCCAAAGTCTGATGTCCTACCACTAGACGATCCCCCAGCTTCAGGGCGGAATGATACAGGAAACGCGGTGCCGCCGCAAACGTCGGGGGCCCAAGCCGGAGCTACTCAGAGACCACCGCAATGCGGGCCAGGCAGGTTGAGAGGTTCTCTACACACTTGCGGATTACGTCGGCGTTGTTATCCTTTGCGGTACAGGATGCGACGGTCGCGATCACGACCGACAGCGCGACCATGGAGAGGTCATAATAACTTGTTGACGGCATGGATAAAATGGGGACAGTCCCACTCTTGTCCAAAACAGCTTCCGAAAAAACCTCCGTCTTGGAG
>CAZITU010000112.1:0-7358 GCA_964542245.1 uncultured Nitrospirales bacterium
CCCGCGCTCGCCTTCAAAAATTGCCGTCGTGTTAAAAACATTGCTGACCCTCCTCCGTTGATATGAGCAAGACCCGTCTCACTGACGGTCCACCTCCGCCGTGGCGAAGACAGACCGACTCCCCGGCACAATGCCAAACAACGCCTCCCACCCCCTTTCGGTTCGCTTGCTTTTTACGACCTCGAACGAGATTCTCGGCATAGATACTCCAAGACACCACTTAGAGTTACCAACATGTGTGCCATCGCATCCAAACGGGTTAGCCATTGGGGGTGATATCGAGAACTTATTGATTGCAAAGGCTGTTTTTACCGTTTTTGCGTGTCACAGTGAATGATGGGAAAGACGTGAGATAAGGACAGTGCAACTCGAAACTTGCAGCTATTCGAATGCCCGATCAGAACGAGTTGAAATTAAATAGAAAATTTCTTGCAAGAGACGACTTGCAACCGCGAAACGTCAAGCTTGAAGGGGTAAAGAGGATTTGGATCTACGATGATTTTAGGCTATTAGGAGGTGACTCAGTTACGAACCTGAAACGGTTTCGGGTGGAGTAAACCGAGGTTGAGGGGATCAGATACTTCCCACGCCCTTACTCAAAGAGGGGTGCTGCTCTCCCGGAACAGGCAGTTATACTTAAGATAAATTACCATCATCTTTCAAATAGCGTTTCATGATTTGCTGGAAATGTTGGCGGGGAACTCCGCTGTCCTGGGCCGCGTGGGTGACGTTTCCGCCATGAGCCGCCAACTTCCCCTTGACGTACCGGACGGTAAAGGCTTCCAGGACTTTTTCCTTGGCCTCGGAATACGGGAGGCGCAAGTACTCTTCTCCGGTCGGGGCGTCCGCAGCGGCTCCACCGCCGACCACGGACGGCAAGAGTGAGGCAACCTCTTTGCGGGTGATCCGATCCCCCGTGCAGAGCATCACCGCGCGCTCGATGACGTTCCGCAGCTCCCGGATATTCCCGGGCCAGGTGTAGGCCACCAGATCGGTCACGGCCGACGGATGAATGTCCTCGACGGACTTACCGAACTCTCGGGCGAACCGAGCCAGAAAATGGCGGGCTAGCAACGGGATGTCCTCCTGCCGTTCCCGTAGGGGTGGAACATTCAAGGTGACAACGTTAAGCCGGTAAAACAGGTCCTTGCGGAACTCCCCCCGGTTGACGCGGGCTTCCAGATCCTGATTGGTCGCGGCAATGAACCGCACGTCGATCTTCTTGGAGCACGTCCCGCCGACCGGCCGCACCTCGCCTTCCTCGATCGCCCGCAACAGCCTGGCCTGCAGCGTCAGCGGGAGATCTCCGATTTCGTCCAGAAACACCGTGCCGCCGTCGGCCAACTCCAGCAGGCCCGTCTTGTCCGCCACCGCGCCGGTGAAGGCCCCCTTGACGTGGCCGAAGAGCTCGCTCTCGATCATGCCTTCCGGAAAACGCGTGCAGTCCACCACTTGGTACGGCTGCTCTCGTTCAGGGCTCCGATCGTGGATGGCCCGCGCGAGCAGTTCTTTGCCGGTCCCGGTCTCCCCCACGATCAAGACCGTCGAGCGGACGGCCGCCACATCGGGGACCATCCGCAGCAACGCCTGCAACGCCGGGCTGACGCCGATGAGGGTCTCAAAGCCTTCCGGGGTCGCGGTCATCCGGCGCAGCGCCCAGTTCTGGTGCAAGATCTCGGACATGCGCATTGCCCGGTGGATCCGGGCGGAAAGCACCTGGGAATGAATGGGTTTGGTGATATAGTCAAATGCCCCTTGCCGCATCGCCTCGACGGCCGCGTCGATCGAATTCAGGCCGCTGACCATGATCACAGGGATTGAGAGATTGAGGGCCTGGACCCGTTTGAGGAATTCGATGCCCCCGATGCCGGGCATCCTGACGTCCGCCAGCACCAGATGGATCTCCTCCTGCTCGAGGGCTTTGAGCGCACCCTCGGCCCGTGACACCACCGTGAACTCGATCGTCCGACCCTCATCCTCGACAAGTTCTTGTTCGAGCGAGCGGAGCAGGATTTCAGCGTCGGCCGCCTCGTCTTCCACCATCAGAATACGAAACACGTGCCGTTTGTCTCGCTTCACGCTTCCCTCTCCTCTCGCATCTCCTGCTTCACCTCCGCCGACTCCAGCTCTCCGTAAGGCGGCAGCGTGAAGAAGAATGTACTCCCTTGCCCCGGCTCGGATTCAACCCACACCCGTCCCTGATACAGCTCAATGATCTTTTTGACGATGGCCAGACCGATCCCGGTCCCCGGAACCTCGTCACGGCCAAGACGCTCGAACGGGTCGAATATCCGTTCCCGATCCGAAGGCGCGATGCCGACCCCGTTGTCACGAACGAAGAGGACCGGCTCGCTTGCCGTGCCCGCAATGCCTACCTCCAATTCGAGCCGGCGCTCCCGTGAAGAATATTTGACCGCGTTGCGGACTAGGTTATCCATCACTTGAGATAAATGGACACGGTTACACGCTAACCGCGGAAATCGTTCAGCCACTCGCACCCGGGCGCCCAGACGCTGTACCTGCCCCTCGCATCCCTTCAACACCTCTCGGATCACTTCGGCCGGAGCGACCGGTTCGACCGCCTCGCGGATGGTCCCGATACGAGCCAATCGGAGGACTTCCTCGATGCGAGCCATCAGTTGCTGGCCGTTCTCCTTAAGCCACGCCAGGTACCGGTCGGCTCGCTCATCCCACCGTCCCTTGTAATCCATCTGGAGCAGCGAGGCCAGTTCGGCCATCCTCCGCGCCGGTCCTTTGAGATCATGCGCCATATCCGCCGCATACCGTTCCAACTGCTGGAGTCGGCTTTGCAGCCCGGCGCCCCGTTGTTGGGAAGCCTCATACAGGCGCACGTTCGTGATAGCGATGGCGGCTTGGTCGGCAAACTGCTGGGCCAGTCGGACCTCCCATTCCGTAAAGGCCCGTGTGGCGCGTGTGTGAACGAAGGCAAGAATCCCGAAAGCCTCCCCTTGACCTCGAAGAGGGACCGCCAGCAGACTTTTGCCGCCAAGGCGGTCCCGTACCTGCAACACTGATTCAGGCCTCGCCGTCAGGTCCTCGACGACTTGTGGAGCGCCCGTCGTCAAGGCTTGGAACGCAAACGGCGTCTCCTCTCGGATCAAAACAGACTGTCGAAGCAATTCATGCCACGGACCGGACGCCGCCCCCACCTTCCAGCAGCCAATGGTCTCATTCCAGAGCAAGACCAGACACAGGTCAACGTTCAGCACACCACCCGCACGGTCGGCGATCCGCTTGAGCACTCCTTCGAGACCGTCAGGACCAATCGTGATGACATCTTTACCAATCGCATGGAAGGCTTCCATCTGGCTGATGTGGCGCGCGATGCGCTCTTCCATCTCTTCCATCGTCCGGGCGAGCCGGCCCAGTTCGTCTGTCGAGACGATGGGAATAGGCGTGCACGGCCGACCGCTGTCAAACTCCTGCGCCGCCGCCGTAAGCGCGGCGAGTGGACCCGTGATGGTACGAGTGAGCATTCGGCTTCCGAGCCACCAGAGAGCCAGGATACCGACGACGACAACGCCCAGTCCATAGCGCGTGAACGAGGCCAACCGGTTCGAGCGAGCCTGCTGATCATGCAGGATTGCCCTTTGAACATCCTCGAGGGTTTTGAGGTCGGCCCGGATTCTATCCAGCGCTGACTGGCCCTCGCCCGACTCAATATGGGTCCGCACGGGCTGGAGCTGGCCCAGCCTGACCGCATCTATGAGCCACTTCTTCCGCTGCATGAGAGACCGGACGTTTTTCTCAATCTCGGTCACCAGCCGGAGCTGGTTTTTATCCTCACTGATCGCGTCCTTGAGTCGGTGAATTGCGGGATCAAAGCCCTCCTCGGACGCATAAAAGGGATCGAGGAATTTCTCGTTCCGGGCCAGGACGAACCCGCGGAATCCATCCTGCATGTCCACGACTAAGGCCTCAATGGTTTGGGTTTGCATCTGCATCGCAAAGAGGCGGACCACTTCATCTTCGACCACGAGGAGCTGCCGGATGGTGGTCAGATAGAGGACCATCAAGCCGACAACCGGCAGCATGGTGACGGCGAGAATCAGCGCCACTTTATGACGGACCGACAGGCCGCCAAAGTTCAGGATCGGTCGCATGCCTCCTCAGATCCTTTCCGGAACCCTGTTGATCCGGCACCAGTAGCTGCCGATCGCGCGGGCGATCTCGACCAGTTGCTCGAAGTCGCCCGGCTTGGTGATGCAGCTATTGGCACCGAGTCCATAGCTTTGAATCAGGTCCTGGTCGAATTGCGAGGTCGTCAGCACCACGATGGGGACCAAGGCGTTGTCCGGTTTCGCCTTGACGAGGCTGAGAAACTCGTGCCCGCCCATCAGCGGCATATTCAGATCCAGGATGATCACCGCCGGAACATCCAACGCTGGCCGGTCGCTAAACCGGCCCTCGGCGTTCAGATAGTCCAACGCCTCCTGGCCGTCGGAGACCGTCACCACCGGGTTCTCAACCTTAGCCCGCTCGAACGCCAGACCGATCATTTCACGATCAACCGGATCGTCCTCCACGACCAGAATCGGCCTGCGTTGCTGCATGACGTGACGACCTCCCTGCACTTCGGTAGCCTGCATGTGGTCTAACATGCAGGGCCTTAGAAGATCAATAGATTGCAGGATTTCCCTCCATCCTCCCCCCATCTTGACACTCGATGAGCCATACCCTAATGTCGAGTCTGGAGACCAGTGCGCATGCCGGTGCCCGCCACGATCCTCTCGGCCGTGACCCATCCGGGAACCCTCGTTTTTCCGGAAAACCAAGGGACTATAAAAACCGTCGCGAAACTCATGGGGAGCCTTGTGGCATCGCCGCACCCGACCGGCGTCGTCTGGCACCGTCCCGAGGAGCCCCCCGCAACCGGCCTCCGCATCCTGGTCACTGCGACGGGCCACGGCATCCTCTATGGCGAACATGGCCTCCGCATCCTCTATGTAGATCCAGGCGGGACGCCCTTGCACGAATGCGCCTGGGACACACGCGGCCAGGGACCGTCCCCGCTTCTTCGTGCGCGGCTGCACCTTGACTGGGGACAATGGGTGGGCCTCAAAACCGAGGGCCTAATCAACGTCGCCCGCTTCGACATTTCCAAAAAACTCGGTTGGCAATGGCTGACCCGAGAAAACCTCCATCGCATGGCCGCCCAGTTTATGGGCATCACCCCGGAAGAGGTGGCCTTTTTTTACGACGAAAAGAGTCTGGTCCTCGACCCGCAAGGGCTTGTTACGCTTCGCCATCGGAAGGATGCCTTCTATGTGTTGGACGACGGCACCTTTGCGCGGCCGCGTTTTATGGCCTGCATGGGGGCCATGCACTGGGGACAGATCGACTTCCTCCCGGTGGTCGAGCTGTTTCAATCACTCCTGCCCGGGACGGGAAGCGCCGCTTTCGAGTTGATCCGGGGCCTCTACGACGACCAGAACGAGGGCCAGATGCCCCGCTTGCTTCGTTATCGGGGGATTCCGACTTATCCCTCGCCGCAGGCTTTCCAGCTCTTCTCCACCTATTTTCAGCCGCAAGGCCCGGGTGGAGCCGACCCATTCCCCGTTTTTATGGACCCGGCCCGCTCCGGTGAGGTCATCTGGCGCCCGCGCCCCAAGACGCCGCGTCGGCACATGGATCTCGCCCGGGGCTTATGCGTCACGGTAGTAGACGGCGCTGTCCAGAAGGTGACCCTGCAAAACGATCCGGCTGCGCTTCCTTTCAACCGCCCCAGGGAAAGCGGGGCGGCGCCGGGCGGCCGGCTGGCCGGAGCCAGAAAGAATGTGTTGCAGTTACAAGATGGGGCTCGACGCGATGAGATTCCCATCCGGCCGGAATGGCACGTGACGAAAGAAACGCTGCTGCCTGAAACTCGTTCAGGCCGGGATTCGACATGGCGGGCCCTGTTCCCGGACGGCGTCCCCGAACTTGACCCTGTACGCGTCTATTTTGCCGTCCCCTTTTATCCCGATGACGGCACGGTGGCGGGCGAAGTGGCCACCCAACCCTTGGCGATGGAACAGACGCTCGACTATCTCGGACGCGCGGGCATCGCGAGGGGGGCATCGAAACCGCTCCGCGCCGTGCTCATCAATAACTGGGACGTCGTCATCGCAGAGTGCCTGGACAGCACGCACGCAATGAATCACACGGTCCTCTACACCAGGCCGGAATTTGCTCTTCGCCAGGCTCAGCGCGCGTGGGATCAAGCCGCCGCGGCCGGGCGCCTCTCGAATCTCCAACATATGTCTTTTCTCCAGTTCGAGCGGCATCGAGAGATGGCATATGCTCACACGTATGGGTTGATCTTTAGCTGGCTTCCGTTCGCGTCATACCGTCGTCGGGCCGCGTGCGAGCGGGAGGTGGGTTCCGTGTCGAAGGCGTTGGCGCCCGGAGGCTTCGCCATTCTGGTCGGCCCACCCTGGCTGGATGCAGCCTGTGCCCGCGCCTCGCTCAGCTCTGTGGCCGCCGATCCCATCGCCGAAACTCAGGGGTTTCGCATGCACCGTGCGATCCTGCCCAATGCGCGGGTCAACCCTGAGGCTACGCTCTACCTCGTGAAAAAGGCCTGAGCGGCGCTTGACTGAGGACGCCGGGCAGAATACCCTCGATCGCATGGCGAACATCTGGGATACATGGGGCCGTGACCAGTACGTCGGCCTGGCGCCGTGGGCCTGGGTTCAGTTGGAGAGCGCGGAATCCCCCGGGCCTTTTCCGTTTATCGGCGGCGTCGCTCCCGAGGTTGTGGCGAGTCTTCATGAAGCCCACAGCCTCATGCAGAGCGCCATTGATACCGCTATCAGCGACGTGTTCGCCCACCGTGGGCCGCTCGACGATCCGGGCCGCCGGGCCCGACTCGAAGACGCGTACGCCGAGGTTGTCAACTCACGACCGCACTTGCGCGCGCACATCCGGTGCGGGCGCGACCGGGACGGCACGTTTCACTGGGAGTTCCCCCGCGACCCGACGAAATCCGCGACTATCACTTACGCGGGCCTGCGCGTCTTCAACGCGGCCACCAGACAGGCAGTGCCGCTGGGCTTCGAGCGGCCGATCGCCCCGGCAGTCGGGAAATTCGTCGGATTCCTGGACGGCACCCGAACGGTCTCGGAGATTCGGACGGTGGCAACGGCGTCCGGCCTGGACCTGGAGCGACACCTGACCCGTCTGCTGGAGATCTTCAGAACGCATGACTGTCTGGCCGTGTCCACACGCGCTTCGGTGAAGACCCAGTGGCTCGACGCGACCCGCGACCGCGGCGTCGTCCACATCGGCCATGCCGCCTTGTTGTACCGGCAGAGGGACGATTTCTTCCTCTTCGACCCGTGGCTGCTCCCTTGGTT
>CAZITU010000113.1:0-7270 GCA_964542245.1 uncultured Nitrospirales bacterium
GGTTCTTCATGAACTGGTTCGGCAAGCAGGCGGGCGAAGGGTTCGAGTATCACCTGCTGGTCATCGGCATGAGCCTCGCCTTGCTGGTCGCGGGTGGCGGCAAGTGGTCGGTGGACGGGGCCATTGCGAAGAAACTGCCAGGGTGAAAGGAGGCGGCTCATGAAGACGATCCAGGGAAGCACGGTGAGGCCGGCGATCGACATCCGTCGGAGCGCGGACCGCTTCCAGACGCAGATGGACTGGCTCGACTCATACCACAGCTTCAGTTTCGCGGACCATTACGATCCGGCGAACACGCACCACGGACTGCTGCTGGTCAGCAACGACGACGTGATCAAGGCCGGCACCGGGTTCCGGACCCATCCCCACCAAGATATGGAGATCGTCACCTGGGTGCTCAGCGGAGAGATCGAGCACAAGGATTCGGTAGGCAACAAGGGCATCATCTTTCCGGGCCTCGCTCAGCGGATGAGCGCCGGGACAGGCATCTGGCATTCGGAGATGAACCCGCGCGACGACCGGGACGTGCATCTTGTCCAAATGTGGGTGCTGCCGGATACGGAACGGATCGCGCCCGACTACGAGCAACTGGACATCAATTCGCAACTTGACCGCGGCAGGCTTGTTCCCGTCGCCTCTGGCCGCGGGCATGACGCGGCGATCAAGATTCGGCAGCGCGGCGCGGTCTTGTGGGGCGGGCGCCTCAAGCCCGGCGAAACAGTGCAGGTCCCCGACGCGGCCCACGCGCATCTCTACATCACCAAAGGCGCAGCGGAACTCGAAGAGGCCGGCCGCCTGGCGACGGGGGATGCGGTCCGTCTGACCACGGCGGGAACCAGACGGCTGACGGCCGATCCGGTCACGGGCGCGGAAGTGCTGATCTGGGAGATGAATTGAGGGAGGCTGATTGTGGAAAAGCCGGCGGATGCACAATATCCGATACATGAACTCGTAAGACGACGGTGGAGCCCACGGGCATTCTCCGATCGGCATGTCGAGCCCGACATCTTGCGTACCCTGCTGGAGGCTGCTCGCTGGGCCCCGTCTTCCTATAACGAGCAACCGTGGAGCTTCATCGTGGCTACGAAGCAGGACCCGGCCGAGTACGCCAGGCTGCTGAGCTGCCTCGTGGAAGGCAATGTCCAGTGGGCGCAGCGCGCTCCTGCGTTGATGGTCTCTGTAGCCGGACTGTCCTTCGAAGAAAATGACAAGCCGAACCGCCATGCCTTTCACGACGTCGGCCAGGCGGTCGCCAATCTCACGGTCCAGGCGACGGCGCTCGGTCTGGCGGTGCATCAGATGGCGGGGATCTTTCCGGATAAGATTCGGGAACTGTACGGCATTCCGGATGGATTCGAGGCCGTTGCCGGAATCGCGCTGGGCTATCCCGGCAATCCCGAGACTTTGCCGGAGCGGTTGCAACAACGCGAACTGGCGCCGCGATCCCGCAAGCCCATCCGGGACTTCGTCTTCGCTGGACGCTGGGGGAAGCCGTCGCCCCTGGCCGCCGGTTGATGGCGGCTGCGGAACTTAAGGCTTGACTCATTCACGGTTGAATGCTACCCGTGACGCATGCGGCTGAGGCTCTGGTTCTTCGCCGATCAGGCTCGTCACGTGAGCGCCTCTTCTTCCGGAGTGCTGGCCGTGCTCCTCGTTGCCTGGTTGGCATTCCCGTTTCCTCAGTCGCTTGCGGATGCCCCCCAGGCGGCTTCCTCCCACCAGCATCCGCCGCAGTCGGAAGCCAGGCCGATCGAGAAGATCCTGTATTCGGAATTCAATCACCACATGTCCGGCGCGGGTCTTCTCGTGATCGGGCTGATGGCGATGGGGATGGAGCTCGGGCTCGCCCGCCGGCCCCATAGGGAGGCGGTCCAGTGGCTCTGGCCTGCGGGGTGGATCCTGTTGGGATCATTTTTGTTCATCCGGAGCGATCCGGATAATTGGCCATGGGGTTCCATCGGGCTCATCGAGACCTTGAGCGATCTCGAAACGCTGCAGCATAAGGTCTTCTCGGTCGTGGTGGTGGCGATCGGGGTCATTGAGGGGCGGCAGATCAGCGGCTGGCCGAATGGCAAAAGTTGGGGGCTTGTCTTCCCGTTGCTCGGGATTGGATCAGGCGTGCTGCTGGGGCTGCACTCCTTTGTGCATGCGCATCTGCCCCAGGTGTTTTGGCAGCACGTGTCGTTTGCGCTCGTCGGGATCCTCATTGGAGTGAGTAAGCTGTTGCGCGACCGCGGGGTGCTTGGGACAGGATACAGACCGCTCCTCTGGCCTATGCTGCTGATCGTGTTCGCCGTTCAGCTCATTCTCTATACGGAGCGCTGATCCGCCTCTACTTCCGGCTCGGTCGGGCTGGAGCAGAGGCGACCGGCAATCGTACTCTGAAGCGCGAACCTTTTCCCGGCGGGCTCTCGGCGAATACGGTCCCGCCGTGTCCCTCCACCAAGTGCTTCACGATGGCGAGTCCCAGGCCCGTTCCACCCAGTTCACGAGACCGTGCCTTGTCCACCCGATAAAAACGCTCAAAGACCCGCGGGATGTCTTGCGGTGGAATCCCGATGCCGGTATCTGCGATGCTGACCTCCACCATCCGGCCGTCGAAAGCGGCGGCAACCGTGATCGTTCCATGGTCCGGCGTGTACTTGATGGCGTTGTCCAAGAGGTTTACGAACGCCTGGCCCAGCCGTTCCTCGTCTCCCAGCGCCGGCGGTAGGCCCTCCGGCAGGTCCCTCACCACCGTGTGCTGCTTTTGCTCGATGAGAGGATGGAGGAGGCCGAGCGTCCGGTTCAAAAGGGCCGGAAGAGCCACGGGTTCCTGTTTGAGGGGAATTTGTCCCGACTCGATTTTCGAGAGCAGGAGCAGGTCTGTGATAATGAGATTCAAACGGTCGGCTTGCGTGCGAATGACTTCCAGGAATCGGTCGCGCTGGGCGGGGAGTTCCTTGACTCCTTCTTGGAGCGCCTCGACGTATCCCTTGATTGCGGTCAGGGGGGTGCGAAGTTCGTGCGAGACGTTGGCCACGAAGTCCTTCCGAACCTGTTCCAAGCGGCGCAGGTCGGTGATATCGTGAAACGCGAGGACCGCGCCGGACGACCGGTCGGGATTTGCCGGGTCGTGGTGGGACAGAGTCGAGGCCTGGACCTGGTAGACCCGCGCTGGAGTAATGCCGAGGGCGATTTCAGTGGCCGGTGCGCCGCCTTCCTGCAATACCTGAGTGATGAACTCGTTCAGGCGAGCGTGGCGGATCACCTCAAGGTGAGTTCGGCCGATGACCTCGGCTTCCTGCCGTCCCATCATCCGTTCCATCGCTGGGTTGACCAAGCGGACGGTGCCCATGGCGTCCAGCACCATGACGCCTTCTTGCATGGCGGTGAGGGTCGCGGCCATCCAGGTGCGATCATCCGAGAGGGTCCGGATCGTCTCCTCGATGGATACGGCCATTTGATTCAGGATGTCGGCGAGGTCGGCGACTTCGTCTTTGGAGCGGACCAGGATCTTTTCGCGGAATTCGCCACGGGTCATCCTGACTGCGGCTTCAACCATTTGGGCCAGGGGGCGTGTGATCCCGGTGGCAACGAAGTAGCTCAACCCAAGCGAGAGAAGGAACGCCCCGCCGAGCGCCGCGCCGAGTACACCGCGCAGGGCACGGTGCCGTGCTTCGATGTTGGTGAGCGGGAGGGAGAACCGGACGACGCCTAATAGGCGCTCGCCAGACCTGGAGGACCGGATAGGGAGAGCCAGGTTGAGCATCCGGATGCCGACGGTGTCGCTCCTTCGGATGCTCGTCCCGACTCCGGCTTCGATGGCGTCTCGGACTTCGGGGCGGGAGCGATGGTTGTCCATGCGGCGTAAGGCTTCCCCGGACTCATAGGAATCGCCGAGGACGGTGCCGTCTGGTGCGATCACGGTCACGCGGGCATTGACCGACTTGCCGAGGCGGTCGGCCAGCATGTCGGTCGCGGTGGTGTCCGGTTGGGCTCGGTCGAGGGGCTCGGCAAAGAGCTGGGCGGCGATGCCGGCTTGGGCCGTCAGACCGGCGCGCAACTGGTCCATGTCGGCGGCTTCGAAGGCATCCAGAGCCAACCAGCCGGCGGCTCCGAGCGTGATCCCTCCGATGGCGAGGTAGCCGATCAGGATTTTCCATTGAAGGGAGAGGCGCATGAGGCTCTACTTGCCTGGTTCCCGGAGCTTGTACCCAAGCGATTTGACCGCCACGATGGCGGCCGTCAGAAGGGGCAGTTTTTGCTTGAGGCGTCGGATGTGGACGTCCACCGTTCGAGTGGTCCCATGGTAGTCATAACCCCAGACGGTATTGAGCAGGAGGTCTCGGGTCAGGACACGTCCTTGATTGCGGAGCAATTGCTCCAATAGGCCGAACTCCTTGGCGGTGAGCGTCACTTCCTCCTCGCCGACCCGGACCTCATGCCGCGTACAGTCCATCTTGAGCGCATCATAGGCGTACAGCTTCTGCTCATCCGTTCTCCGCTCGGACCGGCGCAGCAAGGCCTTCACACGGGCGACTAGTTCCTTGGGGCTGAAGGGCTTGGTCAGGTAATCGTCTGCGCCGAGTTCCAACCCAACGATCTTGTCCGTCTCATCGGCTTTTGCCGTCAACATGATCACCGGCGTGAGGGCAGTGGCGGGATCCGCGCGGAGCTTCTTGCAGAGATCCAGGCCGTCCATGCCGGGCAGCATGAGATCGAGCACGATCAGATCCGGGTGTTCCTGGCGGGCGGCGGCAAGGCCGGCGGCCCCATCCATGACCGTGCGGATGCGAAAGCCTTCTTTCTCCATATAGTGGCTGAGGAGGTCCAGGATGTCTCGCTCGTCCTCGACGAGGAGGATTTTGCGCGCGGCACTCATGGCGTCAGGGTATCGGAGGGCTACTTAGGTGTCAAGCCAGGTCCGATCCTGGTCGTGTGGGTTGATATACTGAGAAGAGTTCTTCAAACTGATAGCGATCATGAGGAGCGTCGGACCAAAACGCAGCGTTGGCTTTCCGCGGGCGGTCGGCGCCCTGCCGGGCGTGGGGGCGTGGATGCAGGCCATGGAGAGCCGTGCCGCTCTCTATTTGTCTCGAGCCGGAGTCTATGCGCGTGCGATCCGGAAGCCGCCCTTTCACCCTGAGACCGTGCATCGGCTGCGCACGCACCTGCGACGCCTCCAGGCGTATGCGGAGTTATTGCAGCGACCGACGGCCGCTAAGCGACTTGCTGAGAGTGTCTCACGGTTGAGCCGCCTTCGGGCGTTGTATGTCTTCCAAAGCTACCTTCGTCGGCGGGGCGCTCTTACGGAGGACCTGCGACGGGTGAATTGGTCGGTTCGGGAAGAGGAGAAAGTGGTCACCAGCACCGGCTGCCCGGAGGCAATCCGAAATGCCTTGACCGGCCCCTCGATCGGCCGGATGCGCCGGCCCGAGTCCTTCCTTGGGGTGCGGCTTGACTCCCTCACCCGAGAACATGCGGATCGTCTGAATGCAGCCCTTCTCGGATTGTCACCAGAGGCCACACGGAAAGAACTCCATCGCCTGCGGTTGCTGGTCAAATCTCTTCGTTACCAGGAAGAGATCGCCCTGGAGACGAGCTGGGGGAATACGCAAAAGGTTGCCGCGCTCAAGCGGCTCCAACGAACCCTCGGGGACTACTGCGACCGCGACCAGTTCCGCCGCCTGGCGAAGAAAATGGGGCTGGCTTGTCGGGGCGAGATCAAGAAGGAGTATCGAAGGTACCGAGAACGCGCGCGGGCTGCCGTCCGCAAACTGGAGACGCCGGGGGCGCAGTCTAGCGGTCTCCAATGAGACGCAGGAATTTGGGGAGAAGAAGCCAGAGCAGGGTCCCGGCTCCGGCTTTGGGGATGCCCGTGAAACGGATGCAGCACACGCCGGCCTTCTTCATCTCGACCGACGCGGCCGTCTTACCTGAGATCATCGCCGAGACCGTCGTGCTGATGTGAGGTTCGTGGCCGACGCAGAGAACCACCGGTTTTTCCGCCAGGTCGGCGAGCCGGGCGATGAGCCGGTCCGCTGAGGCGGAGGGACCTAGTTCGTCCGCAAGCTCGACCTTCGCATCCGTGATCAGTCCTTTCTTGGCGATCTCGGCCGTTTCGCGCGCTCTCAAGAGAGGGCTTGAGAGGATGGCATCGGGGCGAATCTTGAGGGCGCGCATCCCCCGCACCACCTCCTTGGTCCGGTCGGCCCCCTCCGCGGTGAGCGGGCGATCAGCATCGTCGCCCTTCCAACTTTCTCGGTCTGCCGCTATCCCGTGTCTGAGAAATACCAATTCCATCACGGCTCCTTCTTTCGAGGACCCCACAACAGCTCGCGGGAGGGCTGATTATACCCAAGGGGCTGCATGAAGTCACGTTCCGATCTGGAGAACAAAGAATTGCTTGACTAGACACCTTCAAATGTGTACTATCTCGACAAGTTTAATAAACAATAGAGCGCTACGGCTTCCTTAGCCGCGGATGATGGGAACGCAGCTCGGCCCGGACCTCGCCGCTACGGACGCCGCTGAGAGGCATTCAAACCATGCGTTTCTCGAAAAAGAGCGAATACGGATTGCGGGCCTTGATCGAGCTTACGGCGGCCTACGGCAAGGATCCGATCCCGCGGCATCAGATCGCTGAACGGCAGCACATCCCGATCGTGTTTCTGGAGCAGATCCTCCTGGCCCTGAAGCACGCCGGCTTATTAGCCAGCACCCGCGGGGCGCAGGGTGGATATGCTCTGATCAAACCGCCGTCGAAGGTGACCCTGGGTCAGGTCATCCGCACGTTGGATGGCCCCTTGGCGCCGATCGGCTGCGTGAGCAAGACGGCCTACAAGAAGTGCCAAGATTGCCCGTACGCCAAGAAGGAGTATTGCCCCTTGCAGGATGCGATGGGCGAGGTTCGGAACGCCATCGCCAATATCCTGGACAACTACAGCCTGGCGGATTTCATTTCAGTCGCCCGCACCTCTCGTCAACGTCGGAAATAGACCATGCCCTCATTGGACATCAGCGTGATCGTGCTCTTGGGCATTACGCTCTTTGCGGCCTTCGTGAACGGAGCCCTGGGGTACGGGTTTTCATCGCTCACGGTACCCGTCGCCCTGCTGTTCTATACCAATCGCATCCTGAATCCCGCGTTGGTTCTGGTCGAAGTCTTCATCAACGTTTTTGTTCTCTTCATGAATCGGGGCAGTGTTTCGGCTGTGTGGAAGAGGGTCTATCCCATTCTCATTGGGCTGTTGCCCGGCATTCTGGTCGGCAGCTACCTTCTCGCCTC
>CAZITU010000114.1:0-7225 GCA_964542245.1 uncultured Nitrospirales bacterium
TGAGCTCGCTGTAGCCCATGATGACCGTGAGCATGTTGTTGAAGTCGTGGGCGATACCCCCGGTGAGCTGCCCGATCGCTTCCATCTTCTGCGCCTGGCGAAGCTGCTCCTCAAGCTGCTTGCGTTCGGTGATGTCAACCATGATGCCCATGATGCCGCAGATGTCGCCTTTTGCATCGCGCAGCGGCGCCGTCGAGAGGTTGATGTGGATCAAGGAGCCGTCCTTCTTGTGACGGATGACATCAATGGTCTTAAAGCGCCCCTCCTGCATCACCTGCTCCCGTAACGCGCGATGCTCCTCCCGCTTCTCGGGCGGGATGGTGGGAAGGGGCCGCCCGACCACTTCGTCCGCCTGCCATCCGAAGATTCGCTCCGCAGAAGGATTCCACAGCGTCACATTGCCGTCGGCATCGAGGACGGTGATGGCCGCCGGGGATGCCTTAATCAGCGCCGAGAGGAAGTCGTTCGTTTCCCGCAACGCTTCGGTCCGCTTGTGGACCTCCGCCTCAAGGTTGTGCGCGTGCTCTTCCACCACTCGCTTCGAGTCTTCCAGTCGCTCGTTCAGGCGGCACAGCTCCTCGAAGGTCGAAAAGAGCAGCTCGATGATCTGCTGCTTGTCGGCGGAGATGACGATATTGCGGGGCCCCACGCGCACGGTAACTTCCACTTCAAGATGGCCTTTTCGGCGGAGATCCAGGTGCTCGAAAATACGCCGGACCCGTTCCAAGAGGTGGTCATCGTCGAAGGGTTTCGTGATGAAGTTGTCGGCGCCCCGCTCAAGGCCCTTGATGATGGCCAGCGGGGTCTTTTGATCGGTCAGGAGCACGAAGGGGGTCCGCTTCGTGCTGTCGGAGGACTTCACGGCCCGGCAGAAGTCGTACCCGTCCATCACCGGCATCACGACGTCGGAGATGATGAGATCCGGCGGCGCCGACCGGATGCGCGCAAGACCCTCGTTGCCGTTCGTCACCACGTCAACCCGGTACCCCTCGCCTTCCAGGAGCAGGCGAAGGCGTTCAGCCTGGGTCGGACTGTCCTCCGCGATCAGGATGCTGCGTTGCATAGCCGTCTCCTCCCTATCCCGCGGTCACCAGGCATCGGATCATCTCTGCAATGCGCTCCGGAGAGAGCACGTGCTCGACCGCTCCCAGGCGAATGGCCTCGGCCGGCATTCCGAAGATCACGCTGGTTTCCTCATCCTGGGCCATGGTCACCCCACCGGCTTCGTGGAGCCGAAGGAGTCCGGCCGCGCCGTCCCTGCCCATCCCGGTGAGAAGAACGCCGATCGCCGCTCCACCGTAGGACTGCGCGACCGATTGGAAAAGGTAGGACGCCGATGGACAGAATCCGTCCTCCGCCGGTTCTTTGGCCAGGCGAATCCGGCCGTCTGCCGCAATCCCCATCTGAAAATCCACTGGAGCGAAGTACACGGTCCCGGGCCGAACCGGCTCCCCGGGCTCGGCAACTTTCACCCGGAGGCGCGTTGCCTGGCTCAACCACTCGACAAGCCCCGGCGTGAACCCGGGAGCGATATGTTGCACGATGAGGAGGGGAACGGCGAGGTCGCCGGGCAGCTTGGTCAGGAGTTGGGCGAGCACCTGCGGCCCGCCCGTGGAGGCGCCGATCGCGATGAGCCGGATTGTCCGGCTCGGTCGAGCGGGAAGCCGGGAGGACGGCACCGGGCGCTCCCGTTTCCGCCAGCGCCGCACCACCTTGACCTCCGCCATGAGCTTCACGGTTTCAAGGAGCCGCCGAGTGGCCTCGGCCTGGTCCGGATGATCCGGTCCTCCGGGCTTTTCCATCACCACCAAGGCGCCGGCCTGCAAAGCATCAAACGCCTGGAACGCCTCGTACCGACTGGAGCTGGCACTCACCATCACGATGGGCGTGGGGACCTGTTCCATGATCCGGCGGGTCGCCTCGTACCCGTTCATGCGCGGCATGTGGACATCCATCACGATCACGTCGGGCTTGAGTCGTTCCGTCTGATCAACGGCTTCAAGGCCGTCTCGCGCCGTGCCCGCCACCTCAAGCGCGGGGTCCTCCTCCAACAGCATGACAAGGTACTCCCGGGTCACCGCTGAGTCTTCCACCACCAAGACACGGATCATGTCTCCTCTCCGGGTTGCGCGGTCACACCAAACGCCGGATGATCTCCAGAAGGTTCGACTGGTCGAAGCTGGATTTGATGATGTAGGCGTTGGCGCCGACCTCGATGCCCCGTTCTTTGTCTTCCCGGGCTTCCAACGCCGTCACTAGGACCACGGGGAGTTCGGCCAGCTTCCGATCGGCCCGAATCCGGGCCGTCAGCTCAAAGCCGTCCATGCGGGGCATGTCCACATCCGACACCACCAGGTCAAAGTCTTCGCTCTTGAGGAGCGTCCAGGCTTCGACCCCGTCCACGGCGACCTGCACCCGGTACCCCGACGCTTCCAGAAGATTCTGCTCCATCGTCCTGGTCGTGATGGAGTCATCCACCACGAGGATCGCCGCCTGGTGTGCTTCTTGTGTCGGCTCGGTGGTCGGCACGGCGCCGACGGCCGGCTGGCGCGAACTCGTCCGGAGCGACGTGATGAGGTCCGTCGGGCGAAGGATCAGGACCGCCTGGCCGGTCCCCAAAAGCCCTGCGGCCGCCACGTTCCTGACCCGGATGAGCGGAGGCCTCAGCTCCTTGACCAGCGCCTCTTGGTCTCCCAGGATCTCCTCGAGTAGGAGCCCCGCCCTCTCCTCGCCGGACCGGATTACGGCGCATACCTGCTTGCCGCCGGACTGAAGACGGTCGTCCACGTTCGGCAGCCCTAACAGCCCGCTTAACCAAGCCACGGGCAGGGGGCGGCCCTCCCAACGGATGACTTCTTGGCCCTCGATCCGCTCCACCTCCTCCGGCGCGATCCGGATGACCCGCACGACCGCCTCGATCGGAAGCAAGAAGAGCTGCCCGCCCGAGCGGACCAACAAGCCGAAAAAGGTGGTGATCGAGGCGGGAAGCGTCATCCGCACCGTCGTCCCTTGGCCGGGTCGAGTTTGAAGAAAGACCTGTCCGCCCAGACGCTCCACCCCCTCCTTCACAATGGCCATGCCCAGGCCATGACCTGAGACATCCGTGATGAGCGGGCTCGTGCTGAACCCGGAACGATAGATCAGGTCAAGCGCCTGATCGTCCATCAAGGCTTCCGCCGCCTCAGCGGTCAGAAGACGAGTCCGGGTCGCCGCCGCTCGCACATCCGCCGGGTCAATCCCGCGCCCGTCATCCTCAACAGAGATCTCAATGCGCCCGCTCTCCGGCGAGGTGATGGTCACGGCCATCCGCCCTCGCGGCGGTTTGCCCGCCTGCATGCGGACCTGGGGCGGCTCGATCCCGTGGTCAATCGCATTGCGCACCAGGTGGATCAGGGGATCCTTGATCGCCTCCAGGACTTTTCGGTCCACTTTCAGATCGCCCCCCTGCACCACCCATCCCACTTCTTTACCATGCTCTCTAGCGAGATCCCGAACCATCCCCTGGAAGACATCCAACACACTTGAAGCCGGCATCATCCTCAGTTGCCGCAGCTCGTCCAGGACGCCGTCCACAGTGCCTGCGATCGTCCGCTGATCGTGGACAAGATGCCCGACCAGCTCTCGAGCCTGTACTTCCAACGCCCGAATGGTCTTCCGCGGATCAGAAGTAGCCGCATGGTAGCGGGTCACAGCCTCGAGAAACGCTTTGGCCTCATGGACGCGTTCCTCGGCCGCGAGCTTGCCACCCAGCAGATCCTCGGCTTGAAACAGCAACGCATCCAGCCTGGTGATGTCCAGCCGAACGGTGCCGGGCAGGAGGGGGCCGACCGTAACCGGCTGTGCCGGCTCCTCGGCGTGCCGGCTCGGAGTCGAACGGGAAGGCCCTTTCTCAACAACCTGAGTGGTGGCCGCCCGCTCCAGGCGACCGACCAACTCGGTCATGCCTAGAGAGTCGGTGCCGCCGGCCAGCAGGCGAGCCGCGCCGGCTCGGGCCTCCTCGAGAAGGTCCAGGACCGGGCGGCTGAGCGCGAGGTGGCTCCGCGTGATCTTGCTCAAAATGGATTCCCAGGCCTGGCAGAGTGTCTCCACAGTCATCATGCTGACGGAACGGGCCGCTCCCTTCAGCGTATGCACCTCTCGAAACGTCGCTTCGACCATCTCGCGGGCTTGCTCAGGGGGCAGGTGCCGGTCCAGCGCGAGCAGGTTGGCGGTGATGACTTGGAGGTGCTCCTGGGCCTCCACCCCAAAGGTGGCCAGCAGTCGCGCCTTGATTTCGTCCTTCCGGTTTGCCATCAATCAGCTTTCAGCCGTCAGCGCCCGGCCCCTGTCTGCACGCCTGCCACCGAGCGCTGAAGGCCGCCCATTGCCTGACGCCACAATGATCTGCGTCAGTCGCTTTGCCAGCTCGTTCAGATCCCGTGCCGCCTGCTCCGCCTGCCGCGTCGAAGCCATGTTCTGCGAGGAGGCTTGCTGAATGTTCTGCATCGCCGACGCAATCTGATCCATTCCCACGACCTGCTGTTGAGCGGAGACCACGATCTGCTGGGCCGCCTGGGCGGATTCGTTCAGGCTTTCAGCCAGGAGCCGGATGGCTTCCCCTGCCTGTGATGCCACTCCGGCTCCCGCCTCCGACGTCTTGATTCCCTGCTCGGCCGCCATCACCGCCGCCTGCGTCGCCTGCTGAATCTCGTTCAAAATTCCGCGCACCTGAGCCGTCGCCTGCTTGGATTGCTCGGCCAGCGCCTTCACTTCGGAGGCCACCACCGCAAACCCCTTCCCCGCGTCCCCGGCCTTGGCCGCTTCAATGGCCGCGTTCACGGCCAGGAGATTCGACTGCTCGGCCAGGTCGTTGACCGTGGCGGTGATTTCCCCGATCGCCTGCCCCCGCTCGCTCAACGCCAGAATCTGCCGGGCGAGCCCTTCCATTTTCGCCTTGGCGTCCTGGATCCCTCTGATGCTGTCCTCCACCGCGCGGCGCCCGTTTTGGGAGACCTGCGCGCTCTTCTGCGAGGCTTCCGCTACAGCCCGTGCCTTCTGCGTGGACACCTGCGCAGTCTGCCGCACCTCGTCCACGGTCGAGGACGTCTCCTGGACCGCCGCGGCCTCTTCCGCTGTCCCCGACGCCTGCTGGGTGGTCACCGCCACGATCTCGGAGGAGGCCGAGGCAAGGACGGTGATCGCCTCACGCAAGGGGCGGGTAATGGAACGGGTCAACGTCCAGGCAAGGACGATTCCGAAAACAATCGTGAGACATGCAACGAGAAGCATGCCTCGGACAGCCCGGGAAGCATCGGACACCGCCGATTGCGTGATCTCCTTCGCGTGCGCACGTTCGATGCCGACCAGGCGGTCGATCAGGGTGAACAGTTGATCGCGAATCGGTTGGAACCGTTCGGCGCGGATGCGGAGCGCGTCAGCCTGACGCCCGGCTCGCCTGGCCGCAATCGCTTCTCCGCCCGCTTCCTCCCAGGGGCTCAGGAGGCGCACCGCCTCACCCCATCCTGTTTTCAACTCAGCAATGCGGCTCGTGCCCTGCAATTCCGCCAGATCCCGCCGTGCCTGAGCCGCCTTGCTCTCCCATCCCCTGAGAAATCGCTCATCTCCCGTGAGGAGGAAGCGGAGAAAATCCACATTCGCCGAATCAAGGGCTGCTTTGGCCCCTAGGGCGTGCACCAGACCCTGCTCCCGCTCGCGGATCAGTTCCTCGAACGTATCGGAGGTGCGGGAGAGTGTCGTCACGCCCACTCCTGCCACTACCACAAGGAGCAGAAGAACCACCCCATACCCTGTCGCAATCCGCTGTCCAACGGTCCATCTCATTGGTCATTCCCTCCTACGCACCGGCTTACACCTTGTATTGCTCGACCAGTTGCTTCAGTTTCTGTCCCAGCTCATGCAAACTCTGGGCGGCGACTTCAGCCTGTTTCGTGCCGGCCACGTTTTGCACGCTGGCCTGCTTGATGTTCTCCATCGCCAACGCCACCTGCTCCATCCCGGCCACCTGCTGCTGGCTCGACGCCGCAATCTGGGTGGCGGCCTGCGCGGCTTCCACAGTACCTTCGGCCAATACCTGGATGGACTGGCCCGCTTCAGTGGATTGCTTCACCCCGGCCTCCACCGACTTGGTTCCTTGTTCCGTCGCCATCACCGCCGCGCTCGTCGCCTTCTGGATGTCGTTCAAGATGGTCCGCACCTGGGCGGTCGCCTGCCTGGATTGCTCGGCGAGGCTCTTCACTTCCGCCGCGACCACCGCAAAACCCTTCCCCGCGTCCCCGGCCTTGGCCGCCTCAATAGCCGCATTCACCGCCAGGAGGTTCGACTGCTCCGCCAGGTCATTGACGGTGGCGATGATCTCTCCGATCGCCTGGCTCTGCTCGCTGAGCCTGACGATGCTGTCGGCGATGGACTCCATCCGTTCCCGGACGCGACTCATTCCCGCGATGGACTCCTCCACGGACTTCTTGCCGCTTTGCGAGACCTGGGCGGCCTTTTGCGCGCTCTCGGACACATATCGGGCTTTTTGATTGGAGACCTGGGCTGTTTGCCTGACCTCTTCCACCGTGGTCGTGGTCTCGCTCACCGCCGTGGCCGTTTCCGCCGCGCCGGAGGCGACCTGTGTCGTGGTCGCCAGGATTTCGCCGGCGGCGGCGCCGAGGATGTTCGCGCTCTCACGGATCTCTCGATTCACCTCCCGCAGGGTCTCGACCATCTTCCGGAAGGTCTGCGCCAGGACGCCCACCTCGTCCGCGCGATGGTTGGACGGCACGCTGACGGTCAGGTCTCCGGACGCCACGCGCTCGGCCACGCCCGAGATTTCCCTGAGCGGGTAGGCGATGAGCCGGTTCAAGAACGCGGCCATCCCCATGCCCAGCAGAAGCGCCACGGCGCCGATGATCACGAAGATTTGAACCGCGTCTCTCGCCCTTTGTTCGGACTGGATGACGGCTGTCCGGGCTTTCTCCTCGGCTTCTTTGCCCAGTTCCTGCTCAATGGACCGCATCTTCAGGTAGCGTTCCCCCTGAATACCGAGGATCAGCTTCTTCGCCTCCTCGATCTTGCCTGCATAAATCAGGGGAATGACCTCCGTCTCCCGCGTCTGCTTATAGGCCTCGCGGGTGACTTTCAATTCTTCAAGTCTCCGGGAAGCAATCGGATCGTTCCGGCCAGGCGCGAAAAGCCGTTGCATGATCTCATCAATCTCTTTGACGCGGTCCTTGAGATCCTG
>CAZITU010000115.1:0-7196 GCA_964542245.1 uncultured Nitrospirales bacterium
GGCCGAACGGTAGGGGCACGGCATGCCGTGCCCCTACACGGCACAGCGCGGGGGGGCGGGGAGCCAAGAGGGTTCCCCGCCCTTCGTGTTTCTACGCTACAATCTTGACTGGATTTGCACGCGGACGCTATCCTGCCTTGTGCAAGTGCATCCAAATGTCTTAACGGACTTTCGAAGGCTGCTGCGGGAGGCAGTTGAAAACAATCGTGACGCGTGGAGTGCATCGCGCCGATTGGTCATGCCGCCCGCGCGGCCGGAAACCATCCGACGTCTGAGGTCGGCGGTCTCCGGCTCCTCGCTTGATCCGAGCCTTCGAGAAGAACTCCTTCGCCTCCTCCCGCCGGATGAGAACGCCGGCCTGAAGGCGATTGCTGGCGAGGACATTCGTAAGCTCACGGGCCTTAATCCCACCAAGGCCATCAGAAATCTATGCCTTTTGCTGGGGGTAAGTGCAGAGGCGGATAAATCGCAAGCGCTCGTCTCAGTAATGGCACAGGAGGAGATCGAAGCCGCGGTGAAGGGCAAAGAAAATCCGTTCGACTTGCTTCAGACAGCCGATGTCGCCTCCGTGATGGATTTCGGCGCGGGGGATCTCACGTTTGCGGAAGAGGTAGTTGAGCGATACTTAGGCTCGCTCGAGCGAGCGGGAACGGATCTCACGCTGCATTGCCTCGATCGGCTCGACCCTGAGGCGCCATTCAGTCCGCTGGTCCAGGCCGGTCGCGAGCGCCTTGACCGCCTCCGGCGCCACCCGTCGCCGCACTTGAAGTTCCGTTTTTTCGGCAATCACGATATGTTCGATTCAGAAAGCTGCCGGGGAGGGTTCCCTCGATACACCATTGCCGCCTGTTATGGGCCTGCGTCGCCGACCTTCGCTTATGAGCCCTCCCGCGTGTCGGCGCATGCCATACAAGCTCGTCTCCGGGAAACAAAAGGCGAGTTTCGTCGAGTGAAGGTCAAGGGTCGAGAGGTGCTTGAAGTTCTATACAAGGGCGAGCGCCTGACTTTCCCTCCATGGAAGTTCGACATCTATGGCCCCCTCGCCTTGCTGGACCTTCTCTCGCGAACGGGCAAGCTGTGCGTCCTGGGGGCGGTGGACATGGAGGTATTCTGGGAGATCATCTCCCAGCTCCTTCCGGACGAGGGCGCGCGTCCTCGGGACGTTTTTTTTACAGGCGAGAACGTTCAAAAGTTTTTTGGGCCGGCATATGAGCGGCTGGCGCAGCTCGCCGTCGGGGAGCAAACGATCCTGACGGAGACACGCCGACAAATCCCACGGGTTCTGGGCGTCGAGAGGGAACGAGGGGAGACGCACGGCTTTCGCTATATCGAGGTTCGCCGGGGAGCCGTGTTTCCTGGGGTGCCCGCGGGAAGGACCGCCCGCGTGTTCGATCAGATGACGCGAGAGGCCGCCCCGTGGTTCATGACGCTGGTCCCGGCAGTCTGAGGGAGGGAGGGCGTGAAGGTCATTCGAGACAGAACGCCTACGGCCTCCGGGCCGGTGTTCGCGCCGGACGGCCGCGCCAATTCACTTTACCTAAACGAGCTCTTCGACGCGGTTGCCAAGGAGAGCTCCGCGAGACTGCACCGCCGGTACCGGGCCGACGTTCCTTTGACGGCCGGGCTCTGGGGCGGGTCCTGGTATTTTGCGGATGAAAAAGGCTATACGCGGGCACGCTTTCGGCGGCTGTATAGCCTGGTCTGCGTGCCGCAGATCCCGGCGCTGGAAGACGCCGACAACTATAACATTGTCTTCTGGCAATATTCGAAAGTTCTGGCGGAGGCCTTTACGCCTTACGGTATCTCCCTTGGGGAGGTGCAATGGGGGGAGGGCATCACGTACAGCAACCGGCTTTGCCCCACGATTTCCCTCCAGATGTGGGACGCCAACAAGAAGATTGACTACGTCCGGTGTTTCTTCAGCTACAACTCGGCGGAGTGGGAAGAGGCGTATCTCTATGAAACCGTCCGCCACATCAAGCAGGCGAAAGAGGCTCTGGACAAGAAAGCCATGGCCGAACCGCCTCGCTTGGAAGGTATGGCCATCCGCTTCCAGCTCCAGGACATCGTCATCCTGTATTGCACGCTGGAACCGGCTCTATCCGAACGGACCAAAGCCATCGGTGGTCCCTTGGTCGAGCGGATCAAGACTCGGTTCGCTCAGGGGATCAGCGAGGAGGACGAGATGCGTGCCCTCAACGCTCAGGTCTTTGAAAGCGGGTTGATCTACGGTTACGAGGACGCCATCCGCGAGGATTTCGCGCGGGAAGGGTTAGACATCACGAAGATAGAAGATTGGCCCACTGACCGCATTAATCGAGTTCCCGCCGGCCTCAAGGCCAAGCTGGTCCCGCCGCTCAAGGCCCTCTTCCGGGGCTTTCGCGATAATCTTGCAAAAGGAACCCGGACCGGAGGGGATCGTCCGGATCAATCAGGAACTCGTGGCGGCCTGTCGAATAAGCGCACCCCGCGACTTCCGGGATGACGGCCTGAACCGCCCCATACTCGACGCGCTCGAGGATGCGCCCGGTAAAGCGGGTTCCCAAGAGGCTCTCGACCACATAGGGCTGAAGGTCCCGGAGTTCGCCTCTGGCCTGCAGCACGGCCAGCCGCGCGCTCACCCCGGTTCCGGTCGGCGAGCGGTCGAGCGCGCCGTCTGCGAAGACACACACGTGGCGGCTGTCGGCTCCCGGCGTTTGGGGATGCCCCACAAAAATCGTCCCATACAGGAAAGACAGCTCGGGTTCGAGGGGATGAACGACAGACCGGCTCGCCGAGACGGCTTTTTTGATGGCCATCCCGATGTCGATGAGGCGTCGGGCCGCTGCCGGATGCAACGCCACTCCCGCCTCCTCAGCCCGACAGAACGCATAATACGCTCCGCCGAACGCGAGGTCATAGCGAATGGAACCCATTCCCGGCACCTCGACCACTTGATCCAGCGCGGCGACAAACGAGGGAACATTTTGGAAGGCGACTGAGCGCACGCGCTTCCCCTGGACTGTCGCCCGTGCGGTGACCAGTCCGCTCGGGGTCTCGAGCCGGACAATGGTTTCCGGTTCCACCGCCGGAAGGATCCCGTTCTCCAGAACGACCGTGACCAGCCCGATCACCCCATGGCCGCACATGGTGCTGTAGCCTTCATTGTGGAAAAAGAGCACGCCGAGATCGGCCTGGGGCGCCGTCGGCGGAACCAAGAGGCAGCCATACATATCGGCATGGCCGCGGGGCTCCCACATGAGCGCTCTCCGGAAATGGTCATACCGCTCCCGGGCCCCCCGTCGCTTTTCCAGAAGCGTCTTTCCCGGAAGGTCCGGAAACCCGCCGGTGATCACCCGGAGGGGCTCACCGGCCACATGGACATCGATTGTGGCGATGCGGTGCATCACCGGAACTCAGGTCGCATACTCGGTCATGACCCAGCCGGCGATCGAGAGACGCTTGTGGGTTCCTGCCAGGGGATCGACCCGGCACACCCGGTGGAGGCGCGGCACCGTGAATAACACGAGGGAGCCGGGCTGGGGCGGGATGCAGTGGGAGACCTCGAACACATGCTTGCCTTCCCGATCCTGCTTGCTCTCGTAGATGATGAGCTCTCCACCCCAATCCGGACGCCAGTCGCCATGCAGGTACGTGACCAGCGCCAGGCGTTTTTCGACCTTCAGCCCCTGGGGGTCCGAGGAATAGCGGGTATCCGTGTCAGCGTGGAGCGATAAGCAATCGCCCGCCACATAGGTGTAATAACTGGACGTCACGTGGCGCTGCTTGACGTTCGGGAACGATTCGATGTAATCCATGATGCAGGGGAGGGCCAGCCGGTCGAGAAAGACTCGCCGTTCGAGTTCGCCGATTTCGGCTTTCAGCCAGTTCCCGCAGTTCGGAAAGGCTTGGGACGTCTCGGGCATGTCGGCGAGGGCTTTCCATCGCGAGCGGTTCATCGCGTCCTGAAAGTAGGTCATTTCCTGCGGGCTCCAGAACTCATCCAGGACCAACACCGGGTCTTTGTGAAACGTGAACCTGCGAGAAGCGAACTCCTGGAAGCGTACGCGCATATGTCACCTCATCCGTTCGTCACGACCTGCATGTCATTGTCGCGCCGACGGACCCGACGGCGCAAGCAAGCTGAGTAAACCATCGGCTCCGGTAAGTCAACCCGCTGCCGGGTCTCCGCGCCTTTGACTCCGGGCGGCGGATTGAGTTATGAACAAGCGGGCAGGCTCAATAGCGTATACTACAGTTTGGCGGGAAGGAGTGCTGCAGCATGCCGAAGTGGCTGGATGAGATGACGAATGCGGGGGAGCCTCACGTCCCGGAGAATCTGAAGAACCTGGTCTGGGAACGGGATGAAGGACAGTGCGTCCAATGCGGCGCCACCGAGGATGTGGGGATCTACTGCGTCGAGCCGTACGGCATGCCCACCGAATCGAACACCAAGCTCCTGTGTAAGCCCTGCAAGCGAAATCTCTGACCGACAACCGCTTACTCCATAGCCCTGCCGTCTTTGAACGTATAGCTTTGCCGGTTCAAGACGGGATACACGGAAAAGATGGGGGTATTAAAGGGGACGAAGGCCGTGTCGGTGTCCGGCAGGAGTCCCAGGTGCATGTTGATATAGTTGAAGCTGAGCCCTTCCTGCCACAGCTTCTTGGAGGCGCCCGCATAGGCCGCGACTTTCTCCGTTCCGTAAGTCCGTACCACCAGGCCGGAAGCGCCGGTAAGCCCATACTCATTCAGATCCGGGGCTCCTTGCAGCAACAGCGAGATGCTTGAGGCGTCGAACCAGACCTTCACGTTACACACGATCTGCACGTAGGGCCCAAGGGTATTGGAGCCCTCCAGGAAGGCGCGCGACAGGCCGATGTCGGGCGCGACATCCGGCGGCAGCGCTCGATCCACCGTCCCCAATTCGGATTCTTTGACTTCCGATGCGGAGACGAAAAGTAAATTGGGGTCATCCAGCGCGATGTCCAGGACCTGATCTCCCCAGTAACTGCAGAGCTTGCCCATCTCGTAGCGGAGCGGATAGGAGTAGCCCATCTTCGCGTACCAGATCCGGACTCCGGCGACGAGGGGGTCGTCGGGCTTTCGGCTGATCTTCAGGTCGAACGGCAGCATGAGGTGAAACGCGTTGGTGCGCGCGTTCATGAATGGGGCGCACGCGCCCGGGAACTCCTTGTGGACGATGAGGTTCTCGGGCTGGAACTTGCGTTCGGTGCCCGGGTTTTTGAAGTGCTGGGCCGTGTGGGCTTCCGCGGACAACTTAAATTTCTGCTGATAGTAGGCAGTGGCCCGCTTCTGGGCGACCGTGAGGAAATAGTCCGGCAAGTCCGTTTCCACGATGATTTGTTGCTTCTCGAGCGCGGCAGGCTTAGGGGTCCTGTAGGCCTCGTTGTAAATGGCCAGTTCGGCTTCGGTCTTCTGGATCTCCCGTCGCAGGTCTCGCAGCAGAGCCTGGTCCACGTATTTGGAGCGATGCACGACCTCGACGGCCTTGTTCAAGGCTTCCAACTTGAACTTGTAGCGTTTCGGTTCCTCCGCAAACGCGTCCGACAAGGCCATCCAGAGGTTGAATTGTTCTTCCGGCAGCAGGCCCAGTTGGTCCAAGTCATGGTCTCGCGCAAACCCGAACGCTAGGGAGCCGAAGGCCTCCTCTTTGCGCAAACAGAGCGACATCAAGTAATTTAAATGCTCTCTCGCTTCCTGGGGCGTCATCGCCTGACCTTCTCCGGAGGTAGCCGGGTCCATGAGGAGACCTCCAAAGTATTTGAAAAATGATGGATTGTGGCCGCCCTTAGGTGGTTTGTCAAGGTGGGTCTTTGAGAATGATTAGGCTTGACCATCCTCTCTGGGGCCGCATAGAATGAGCCTGTTTAAAGGGGTCTTCGCTCATGAAGATTGATTACTCGAAGGGAGAGCGGGCCACTATCCCGGTGCTCCAGCTTGATCGGCAATCGGCCGGCGCTGCCGGGAGCCGGAAGACGAAGGTCATGCTGGTATTTCCTCCCGACTGGTTCCCTTCCGAGCCCTACCTGAGCTTGCCCACTCTGACATCGGTCCTCCGAGCCGCCGGCCACCAGGTCGTCCAGAAGGATGTCAATTTGGAGATGTACGATTGGTTTTTCAGCGGGGACTTCATGCGGCGGGTCCTCAAGAAGGTGCCCCAGCAATTGGATCGCCTGCGGAAGCTCTCGCGCACGCGCGACTTGACCGACTCCGAGCGGGAGTTGCAGGCGGCCTTGTGCAAGCTCACGCACGACCGCATGGACGAATTGACGAACAAAGTGGAAACGGCCAAACGGATCGTTAGGACTCCGGAGTTTTACGAGGCGGAGAAGCTGGAGTGGGCCATCAACGCCTTTCGCGAAGCGACCGACACGATCTCGTTGGTCTATGCCCCGGCCCGGATCTGCATGCCTCCCATGGAGACCGACCTTTCCTACAAGGTCTTTATGTCTTCCGAGTTGCTGGACGCCGTGGAGGACACCCAGGTCAACGTGTACCGGGACGTGTTCGAGCACATCCTCCGTCCCGCGATCGAGGTCGAGCGGCCGGATGTGATCGGCATCTCGATCGTGTTCCAGCAGCAACTCTTTTCGACCGTGACGTTCTGCGCGCTCATCAAGAAGCATTTTCCCAACATTCACGTGACCATCGGGGGCAACACGGTGACGCGGCTGAGGGATGTCTTGCCGGACACGCCGAAGCTCTTTGCCCTGTTCGACAGCGCCGTCGTCTACGAGGGAGAGACCGCCTTCTTGCAGCTCGTCGAGGCGGTCGGAGCCGGGCGGAATCTGGCCGGGATTCCCAACCTCATCTATCGCGATGCCTCGGGGATCCATACGTCATCCCTGACCTATGCCGAAGACATGTCCTCCCTGCCGCCCCCTGATTTTGACGGCCTCCCCCTGGAGAAATATTTTGTTCCGGACCGCATCCTGCCCTACCTGGCGACCCGCGGCTGTTACTGGGGCCGCTGCGAGTTCTGTGACCATGGCGAGGGCTACACGGCAGGGTACCGGACGAAGAAGATTGAGGAGATCATCGAGGAAATCCGAGGACTCAAGACCAAATACAACACCCGCTATTTCCATTTTACGGACGAGTCCTATCCGCCGGCCTTGTTCCGGAAGCTGACGCGGCAGCTCGTCGAGACCAACATGGATATCGTGTGGACGACCCACATGCGGTTCGAGAAG
>CAZITU010000116.1:0-7096 GCA_964542245.1 uncultured Nitrospirales bacterium
GCCATCAGGTAGGGCGGGAGCGGCCCCTCGAACTCGAAGCGCATGGTCTCCGGCACCTTCACCCAGAGCTTGCCGATGCCCATGATCAGCGCGGCGTCGGTGTTTCCGATCCCCGTGGCGAATTCGCCGAAGGCGCCGGCCGTGCAGGTGTGCGAGTCGGTCCCGAAGAGTACTTCCCCCGGACGGGTATGCCCCTCCTCGGGCAATGCGATGTGACAGACGCCCTTGTACTTGTCCGTGCCGACGTCGTAGTAGTACGGCAGGGCCTGCTCCTTCACGAAGGCCCGCAGGACGTCAATATTCCGGTGGGCATGCTGGTCGTTGGTGAAAATGTAATGGTCAGGAATGACCACGACCTTCTCCCGGTCCCACACCTTCGCCTGGGGACCGAATTGCTTGCGGAAAATCCCGATCGTCCCCGGCCCACAGACGTCGTGGGTCATCAAAATGTCCACGTCAACCCAGATATTCTCGCCCGGCGCGACGGTCTTCCGCCCAGCGTGTCGCGCCAGCACCTTCTCTGTCATCGTCATGCCCACAGGAGGCTCTCCTCTGCTCATCAAACATGATGAGCCAATCTCTCCGGATGCCGCATTCTAGCTGAGGGAAGCCGCGAATATCAAGGCAGATCAATTGACAAGCCGCGCCTCATCGGCTATCGTTAGCCGATGTTTATCAGTCCTCAACCAGGATCCGGCGGCGACCTCGAGCCGGTCAGTATCCCCGGCGTAATTCCCCTGTTTCCGCTCCCGAACGTGGTTTTTTTCCCGCGGACGTACCTCCCCCTGCATATCTTTGAGGCCCGGTACCGCCAAATGGTTCGTGACGCAGCTACAACTCACCGGATGATCGGCATGGTCCTGCTGAAGGAAGGATGGGAATCCGATTATGAAGGGGCCCCTCCGATCTTTCCGATCGGGTGCGTGGGCCGGATGATCACCGTGCAATCCCTGTCGGATGGACGGTTCAACATCCTCTTGCAGGGGCTCAGCCGGTTCGAAATCTGCGATGAAACCGGCGCCGAGAGTTACCGCCAGGGACGGATTGATCTCAAAGCGTTTGCCGGACTCGAGTCGAGTCTCCCGCCGGCAGTTCGGACGGAACTGCTGAATGTGGCGACTGCCTTTTTGAAATCCCGCGAGAGCGGCTTGGCGCTTTCGACCTTGCTGAAGCAGCCCCTCCATGACGAGGCGTTGGTGCAGAATCTCTCATTCGGATTGGACTTTACTCCCTTGGAGAAGCAATTCCTTCTGGAATCTGATTCGCTGGTCCAGCAAGCTCGCCGGCTCCTTGACCTCTTGCAATTTAAGCGCTATGAGCGGAACGATCTGGCCGGGTGGGGCTGACCTTGAGCGGCTCCCTTGCGCCTGTCGCGCCCGGTGCGATAGAAGCGGCGCGTCTCTCTAAGACGTACGAAGGCGGGCTTACCGCCATCGAGGACATTTCTTTCCAGGTCTCCACGGGCGAGATCTTCGGGTTGCTCGGTCCGAACGGAGCGGGCAAAACCACTACCCTCCGCATTCTGATCACGGTGCTCCGCCCCTCAGGCGGCCAGGCCCGCGTCCTGGGCATGGACGTGGTCGCGCAGGCCACCGAGGTCCGCCAAGCCATCGGCTATGTTCCACAGGAACGGGCAATTGACCGGTTCCTCACGGGCCGCGAGCACCTTGAACTCCTCGCCAGCCTGTACCACCTCCCCAAAGACCAAGCCGCCACCCGCATTACTGAGGTGTTGAGGCTGGTGAATCTCGAGCACAAGGCCGACGAGGTGGCCCGCAATTACTCTGGGGGGATGAAGCGCAAGCTCGACATCGCCTGCGGCCTGATTCCCGACCCCAAGGCGCTGTTTATGGACGAGCCGACGCTGGGCCTGGATGTCGAGAGCCGCCTGAAGATCTGGGACCACATCCGTCAGCTCAAGGCCCGGGGCATCACCATCTTATTGACGACCAATTACCTGGATGAAGCGGACCAGCTCTGCGACCGCATCGCCATCATTGATGGGGGGCGGGTCAAAGCCATTGGCTCCCCGGCCGACTTGAAGTCCGGGCTCGGCGGCGATGTCGTCACCCTCACCCTTTCGCCCGGCGATCTTGGCAGGGTGGAGGTCTTAGCGCAGGCGCTGAAGAAACAAGAGGCGATTCGGGCCGTGAGTACCAAACAAAACGTGCTGGACATCCGCGTGGCCTCCCCCGAAGCCACGCTCCCCGCCATCCTGAGCGCGGTGACCGCGCACGGGTGCCGCCTTGAGTTCGTGGACTATCACCGGCCTCGCCTGGACGATGTCTTCCTGGCGCACACAGGCCACCGGATCAAAGAAGAGTTTCCCAAAGGGGAGGCTTGATGAATCAGTACATGCAAGAAGTCGGAGCGCTGACGATGCGCTGGGTGAAGCGGTTGAGCCGCGAGAAGTTCAGCATGCTGTTCACACTCTTTCAGCCGATGGTGTTCTGGCTGATCTTCTTCGGGAATCTGTTCCAGCGGGCGGCTGACACCCGGGTCGTGCAGGCGCCGAGCTATATCGCTTTCCTCGCGGCGGGTGTCGTCGTGATGACGATCCTCAACAACGGTTTGGCGGGTGGGACGGATCTCTTGTTCGACAAGGAAAACGGCTTCTTGGAGCGGCTCATGTCCACGCCGATCTCCCGGACGTCCGTGGTCATCAGCCGGTTCCTGTTCGTTATGACGATCACCTCGTTACAGGTATTGGTGATCCTGGGCGTGGCCTACCTGTTCGGCGTCCATCCGGTCACCGGGATCGGTGGCGTGGCGGTGATCATTCTGATCGGACTGCTGTTCGGAGTCGGCCTGACGGCCATCTCGATGGCTCTGGCCTTCTCGGTCAAGAGCCACGGCGACTTCTTCTCGATGCTCGGCTTCCTCTCCCTGCCGATGATCTTCCTCAGCACGGCCCTTGTGCCGCTCTCGGCCATGCCGACGTGGATGGCGGTCCTGGCGCAGCTCAATCCCATGACGTGGGCAATTGACGCAGTCCGCCCACTCATTCTTTCCGGCTGGGCCGCCGCGCTGCCGAAGATCGGCATCGTGGTCGGCGTGATGACAGTCTTCGATTCCGTCTGCCTCTGGGGCGCCGCCCGCGCCTTCCGCCGCACGCTGGGATAAAAAGGCCGGCCCACCTTAGTCTCTTAGCAGCGTTCTGAACTCCTCAACCGTAAGCCCGGCCTGCCGCAGCATTTCGTGGAACAGCCACTTGGGGATGTCGCGTTTATGTTGGTGGCTGATGCGGACGCGCAGGATCGCTCCGTTCGGGAGAATCTTGCGCCAGGTCTCGTGCTTTTCGGATCGGAGTTTCTCGAAGCCTGCCCGTTTCAGGACAGCGCGGAAGTCGTCATACGTGAACGAAGCCATGCTTGATCTCGATCAGGGTGCGGAGATCCCAGTCGGTCTTGCAGGCGGCAATGGCTTCGACGTAGGGCAGATGGTGCGCCCGGTTCGGGCTTGTGGCGTAAAGCTTGCGGTCTCGCAGATATTCCGCAGAGTAGTCGCGGATCGCTTCAATCAGGTCTTCCAGGGCAGCGTCGGCGGTCGGGAGTTGCGTGACAAGGTCGAGTTCGGGGCATTTCGCGCAGTAGGAGCCGTTATCTTTGGCCAGGAGAATAGTCAGTCTGTGCTCCGGCACCAGTATTTGGGGTTCTCTCACGCGACGTGCTTTGGTCTTAGTGACTGCCATGGCCTCCCTCTTAAGGTTAAGGCTAGACTGGATTGTAGTCTTTTCGTCTTTGTGGGGCAACTCCCTCGGGGTCTGGATCGCCGCACACTGGGGTAAAGGCGGTTCGCGAACCGCCCCTACCTTAGGCGAGAATATATCGCCCGGACTTCTTCGTGCCGATCCGCTGGACCAGCCCCGCCTCAAGCAGCGGATTCAGCAGATCCATCGAAGATAAGTCAAGCGTCAGTCAAGTTATAAGTCAAGTATAAGTCAAGTTTTGAGTCAAGCTGGAAAGATGGATTTCAAACCTCGTCGCTGAAAGCTCGGGCGGGCAGTCCGTATGCAGCATAGTGGTCGTCGCGTGGTCCTCGAGTACCCTTCCGCCGCACGCTCGGGCAGGAGTTCGGACGGGTTTCTCCGCCTTGAAGCCAGGCGAGTCGTCTGTTAAGATGCCGGCACGATGTTGTCGGTTCCTGCCACCCAGATCAGAGCGCTGATCCGTCTCTTGTCGGATGACGACGAGCGTGTGGCCTACACTATTGCCGGCAAACTGGTGGAGATCGGGGACCGGGCCGTTCCCATGCTGCGCGAGGCAGAGATCGAGCAACCGGAGATGGCCGCGCGCATTCGTGGTGTTCTGGATGACATTTGGGGGCAGCGGCTCGAAGGCGATTTTCACGTCCTCTCCGCCTGCGACGACGAAGTCCTCGACCTGGAGACCGGGGCGTTCCTGATTGCCCGGTTTGCCTATCCTGACCTTGATCTGCTTCGGCACATCGAGACCTTGGACGCCATGGCGGGAGAAGTGCAGGAGCGTCTGGGGCGGAAGGCCTCCGGGGAGGAAACCGTCAAGACCATCAACCGGTACCTGTTTGTCGAACAGGGTTTTACCGGCAATACCCGCCAGTATTACGAGGTCCAGAACAGCTACCTCAATAAGGTCATCGAGCGAAGGACGGGCATCCCGATCAGTCTGAGCGCGGTCTACCTCCTTTTAAGCAAGCGCTTGGCCCTTCCGGTCTTCGGCGTGGGAATGCCGGGTCACTTCCTCGTGAAGTACGAGACCGGTCGCTACCGGATCTTTGTGGATTCGTTCAATGGCGGGACGCTGTTGACGCAAAAAGATTGCACGAGATTTCTCGAACAAGCCGGCTATGGCTTCGAGGAACGATACCTTCAAAAAACGCCCACCCGCGCCATCCTGATCCGCATGATCAAGAACTTGGTGGCCATCTACAATAAACAGGAGGACATCCGAAAGGCCGCGCAACTGACGCGGTTCATCGAGATTTTGGGACTTCCGGAGAAGGACGACTAAGCCCGCTGGCCGACCTCGATCCGCATCCGATCCTTGGCCAACGCGATCCGGCCGCCGTACTCCCGCCCGGCCTGGGCTTTGACATCGTAGCGCTCGGCTACCGGATAGAAATGGGAGAGCACGAGGCGACTCACGCCGGCAGCCCGGGCCACGCGGCCACAATCGCGGGCGGTCATGTGGCCTTTGCCGGGCCGTTGGACGGGAAAGGAACAATCCAGGATCGCCAAGTCCGCGCCTCGGCAGAGCCTCACGAGGCCTTCGCAATGCTCAGCATCTCCTGAATAGGCGAATGACGTCCCGCGGTGCTCCACGCGATACCCCTGGCAGTGCAAGCGCGGGCTGTGAACCACGGTGCCGGCCGTGACGCGGGTCTCGCCGAGACGGATCGTCCGATCCGTCACTTCCTTGATCGTGACCTTGAACGGAGCCGAAGCGAACCCCGGGAATTGCTTCAAGATTGCTCCGAACAGGGCGCGCGTACCCCTCGGTCCGTAAACTGTGAGCGGCGGCCGCGGCGCGATAAATTTGGCGTGGAAGACGGCGTCGAAAAAGAAGGTGATGAAATCGGAGAAATGGTCCGCATGGTAGTGGCTGAAAAAGAGATGCTGAAGCCTGTGACGATCTACGCCGACCTTACTGAGGTTCATCAAAGTCCTGGGGCCGAAGTCGAACAAGAGCAACCGGTCGGTCTCCACCACATAGCCGGCGGCGGCCCGCTTCGGATGGACGTTGGTGCCGGAGCCAAGGACGATGACGCGCATGACAACCCCCGATGCCTATGGTAACATCGCCGGTTAAGTTCATGAAGCGACGAATTCCTGAAGAACACCTCGACTACATGCTGATCGCGCTCGACGAGGCGCGCTTCGCGGCGGAGGCCGGCGAGGTGCCGGTCGGGGCACTTCTGGTTACCGATGGGGCTGTGGTCGCCCGCGCGCACAACCGGCGGGAGGCGTGGCAGGATCCCACTGCCCATGCTGAGATGATCGCGATCCGGGCGGCCGCGTCGCATCTAGGAACCTGGCGCTTGGTGGACAGCGCGCTGTACGTGACGATGGAACCGTGCGCCATGTGTATCGGGGCGGCCATCCTGGCGCGCGTCGCGCGCGTGGTGTTCGGCGCGCGGGATCCCAAGGGCGGGGCCTGCGGGTCAATCTTGAACATTCCGGAAGAGCGGGGACTAAACCACCGCATCGAAGTCGTCGGGGGGGTCCGAGAGAAAGAAAGCCAGTATCTGTTGCAAGGGTTCTTCAAGGGGTTAAGGGAGAAGGTGGAGGCGGATTTTAGGACCTGACCGGCGTTTGAAGAGATTTTTGTCGACGCGGGTGGTTACAGAATACGTACTGTAGGTATTGAGTAGCAGCCACGTTTGATCGAAGTGGCTGCCCTCGCAAGCGCGGTGGAGAGGTGCGAGAGTGGCCGATTCGGACGGTCTCGAAAACCGTTGTCCCGCAAGGGACCGTGGGTTCAAATCCCACCCTCTCCGCCAAAGCGAGCTTGCGTCAGAATTAAGGAGCTTCGCTCAAAGAGATTTTTGTCGACGCGGGTGGTTAGAGAATACGTACCGTAGGTATTGAATCGAGGCTGCATCTGATCGAATCAGCGGCACCGCAAGCGAGGAGGAGAGGTGGCCGAGTGGCCGAAGGCGCGGCATTGGAAGTGCCGTATACGGGAAACTGTATCGCGGGTTCAAATCCCGCCCTCTCCGCCAAGCCGAGCAAGTTTGGAACTAAGGGGCCGGGCCCTGTGCAACAGGAACCTTTGAACCCCGCCAGGTCCGGAAGGAAGCAACGGTAAGGAGGCTCTCTTGTGTGCCGCAGGATCACCTGGCCCCACTAAACTGAAGAGGTGAACCCGGGAGTCGGTATTCGTTAGTTGGGACAATTCAAAACTTCTCTGGCGTGACGATTAACGGTTAACGTCTAACGAGCAATGGACTATCAGGTCTCGGCCCGCAAGCACCGCCCAATGTCGTTCGCCGAGGTAAGCGGACAGCCGCATGTCGTCCGAACTCTCACCAATGCCATAGCTTCGGGCCGCACGGCCCACGCCTACCTGTTCTCCGGCATGCGCGGCGTCGGCAAGACCACCATGGCCCGCATCCTGGC
>CAZITU010000117.1:0-7010 GCA_964542245.1 uncultured Nitrospirales bacterium
GGGGGCGGTTCTGTAAGGGGCAGGTTTGCGTGATGGTTCCGCCGGCCACGCCGGTCCCGCCGCGCTTGTGGCGCCGCCGGTCCTGGCGCCGCCAGAACCGTCCCCGGTTCGATATTCCGGCCGGCAACCTGCCTGGTTTCCAGCAGTCGTTTCCGCCCCCTCATTTTTTCCTTGACACATTCTGATTTAGCAAATAGCATTCTACGTATCATGATTCAGTGTTTTCACCCCAGGATACGTGAGCGTTGTTCACCCCGCCCCCGCTTTAGAGGAGGCGTTCTGATGCATAGAGCCGGTTTTCGGATTTTAGCGGCCGGTGTTCTTGCAGGGATTTTTGGGGTGGGATTGGCGCCGGCCTGGGCGGGTCACAGTGGGGGTCGTCCGGAGAGTTTCCAGCCGGACTTGGCGACTGGGCGATTCACCTCCACCATCCCGATTGCCGTGCCGCCTGGCCGGCGTGGGATGCAGCCTGCGGTATCGCTTGCGTACGCCTCCGGATCGAGCGCGTCTCTTTGCGGGGCGGGTTGGACTCTGGAGGTAGGGGGTGCGGAGCGCTCCACACGGTTTGGGGTGGTGACGACCTCTGGCAACCAGAACGCGTATGTTCTGAACGCGGCAGGGGTATCGGCGGAGCTGACGCAGGTGAGTCCTGGGGAGTACCGAGCCACGGATGAGGGGGCGTTTTGGCGGTACGTGTTTGATGGATCGGCGGCCTGGCAGGCGTGGGATCCTGCGGGGACGCGGTACGTATTTGACACGAAGGTTGCAGATCCCCACGGTCGGATATTCGCCTGGTATCTTTCCCGTGCGGAGGACGTGCAGGGCAACACGATGGCCTTCACCTACACCAGGGACAATTACGGGTGGGGGCAGTACCTGGCGCAGATTGAGTACACGGGGCACGTGTCTGGGCTTTTGCCCACGAACCGGGTGAAGTTCACGTGGGAGGACCGGCCGGACCCGATTTCTTCGGCGAAGGAGGGGCTTTCCGACACGGACGCGGTGTACATGATCACGAAGCGTTTAAGGATGGTGGAGACGTACGCTGGGGGCGCCGGGGGCGCTGGGGGGCAACTGGCGCGGCGCTTCACCCTGACCTACACGACTTCTGCTGCCACTGGCCGCTCACTTCTGACGCAGGTTCAGGGGGTGGGATCGGATGGCTCGATGGCGCTGCCGGCGCAGAGCTTCACGTATTCCACTCCGCCTGGCGCTTATCAGACCGCGACATCGACGACGTGGCGGTCTGGCTTGGGGAGCGGGAGCACGCAGCCTTTTGTGGTGGACTTGACGAACGACGGGAAGGCCGATCTTTTGCTGTATGACGTAGCGGCTGGGACATGGAGCTACGCCCTTTCCACGGGGTCAGGGTTTAAAGATCCCGCGGCCCTTGGCGTGTCGGCGTTGGTGGGGCAGGCTTTCATGGGGGATTTTAACGGGGATGGGCGGATCGACGTGGGGGTGAAGGATGGCGCGCAAGCGGTTCAGGTGGCGCTGGCGACCGGCGCGCTTACGTGGAACGCCGGCTACACGCAGTGGCTGGCTCCTTTTGGGAACGCCGGCTACACGCCCTTTGTGGCGGATTATAACGGGGATGGGAAGACAGACTTTGCGACGTGGGAGGGTGGAAGCGGGTACGTTCACATGGGGCTTTCGACGGGGACGGCTTTTAATTTCCCGGCGCATCTTCTGACGTATGGTTTGAGCAAGTATCCGTTGTTGGGGGACGTCAACGGGGATGGGCTTCCTGACGTGGGGGTGGTGGACACAAGCGGGAACGTGGACGTGAACTACGGTAGTGGCGGCGGCTTCACGCCTGCGAACCGGTGGTTGATCGGGTTTGCCAACTGGCAGACGTACACTCCGATTCCGTTTGACGTAAACAACGATGGGCGGATGGACTTTGCGGCCTTTGGTGGTCCTTGGGGTTATTGGTTCTTCGGGTCTTCGACGGGGACTCAGTTCACCTGGCCGGCGCACGTCCTGACGGGTTTTGGGACAGGGAAGGTTCCTTTGACTGGGGATGTGAACGGGGACGGGCTTGCGGACATAGGATATTTTGACGCTGCCACTGGCGCGTGGATTTTCTGTCTACGGCAGGGGGAGAGTCCGGATTTGTTGACTCAGGCCGTAAACGGGGTGGGGGGAGTGGTGAAGGCCGTCTACGCTCCATCGAGCTTTTTTGACAACACGGGTGGGGACGGCGGGAGTGATTTAGGGATGGTGGTTCCGGTGTTGACCAGTTTGACGGTGGAGGACGGGCGCGGGAACGCCTACACGACGGGGATGGCGTATTCTGGGGGGATGTTTGATTCTGGGGCGAGGGAGTTTCGGGGGTTTGCGTACGCGAAGGTGACGGACCCTGAGGGCCACTACGCGGAGAGTTATTTTCACCAGGACGAGCACAGGAAGGGGCGGGCATACAAGGAGCAGGCGTACGAGAAATCGGCTGGGGCAAGCGGGCCGGCGGTGCAGATCAACCAGCAATCCGCCGGCACGGGCAATGTTTGGTTCCTGGGGCATGATGGTGGGGACAACTGTTGGTTGGCGCAGTCGTTTATTCCCTCAGGCGCCGGTTCCCAACGGGTGGACCGTTTGGAGGTGTACGTTTCCAGCGCGACGGGTTTGAGCACCTGGGGGGTGGGGCAGGATCCGTCTGGGGGTTTTTATGTAGAACTCCAGACGGACAGTGGTGGGAATCCATCGGGGACCAAAGTGGACCCCAACGCGGTGGTTTTGCTCAATCCGCCGCAGCGCGGGGCGTGGAACACGGTGACTTTTCCTGTTCCGGTGGATCTTGTCCCCGGCACTTCTTACTGGATCGTCATGAAGTACGCTGGGACGATTTCCTCGGCCACTTGTTATGGGGTGGGGATTTCCGGCTGGGGGGTGGGGGCTTATTCCCCAGGGATTGCGAAGCGCAAGTACCCTGGTGGTGGCTGGGATGACCGGGGCCTCGACGCGGACTTTGCGTTCAAGGTGTGGATCAGCGTGCCGGCCACGACCATTCCGCCGAAGCTCTTGCAGCAGGTGGACCGTACCTGGGCGTGCGTTCATCCTTGGGGAGTGGAGATGAGCCACTTTTGCTCTCTGGCCAGTGTTACGACGAGTCTTTACGATGGCCAGACGACCCCGAAGCAGACGCGGGTTTCCTACAGCTACGATGGTTACGGGAATGTCCTGACGCAGACGGAATCCGGCGATCTGGCGGTGACCGGCGATGAGCGGACGACGGCGACCAGCTACGTGTACAACTCCTCCAGTACCGATTCCGGTACGCTCTGGCTTTTACGTTTCCCTGCGCGCGTGCAGGTGCGGGACTCTGTTGGGGCGGTTATTCGGGAGTCCTGGGCATATTACGACGGGGATTCCACGGGTGCGGCCGCGCCCACGAAGGGGTTATTGACGCAGGAGGAGGTATGGCTTTCGACCTCCACTACCAGGCCGGCCGCCACCCACGCTTACGACCAGTTTGGGAACAAGACCTCGACGACGGACGCTTTGGGCCGGACGACGGCGACGGGATACGACAGTCAGGGGATTTTCCCGGTGAGGGTGACGAACGCCCTGGGCCACACGCTTGAGACGACCTATGACCCCGGCACGGGGAACGTGCTGACGACGCGCGACCCGAACGGGCAGGTGACGGCCACCACCTACGACGCCCTGGGCCGGATCACGGCGGTGATCGGGCCTCTCGACACTCCGCAGGCGCCTGGGGTTTTGTACAGCTACGACCTGACCGTATTCCCCTCGAAGCGGACGAAGTCGGTGCGCACGAGTCCGGGTGGTTCCGAGCTTTACACGAGCTATGAGTTTTACGATGGATTGGACCGGTTGATCCAGGTGAAGAGTCCGGCGGAGGACTTGACGAAGCAGGTGGTAACTGGGACACAGGTTTTGGATGTTCGGGGATTGGTCAAGGAGGCGTACAAGCCGTACCTGGCCTCCGCGTCCCCGGCATTTTCCGCGCCGGACATGACGCAGCCGAAGGTGGTGTACACGTACGATTCGCTTGGCCGCGCGACGAAGGTGACGAACCCGGATGGGACGTTTGCTGCCACGGCATATGCCCAGTGGGTTGTCACCGTGACGGACGAGGCGGGCAAGGTGAAGGTTCGCTCGGTGGATGCGTTTGGGAAGCTGGTGAGGGTGGAGGAAAAGGCCGGCGCTGCGACCTACACGACGGCCTACACGTACGATGCGTTGGGGAATCTGACGCAGACTCGGGATCACGCGGGGAACCTGACGGCGATCACGTACGATTCGCTGGGCCGCAAGACGGGGATGGTGGACCCTGACATGGGGGCATGGGCCTACACGTACGACGCCGTCGGCAATCTGCTCACGCAGACGGACGCCTTGGGGCAGCAGTTGACCTTCACCTATGACGCGCTGAACCGGGTCACGCAGAAGGCCGGCCCCGGGATCGCCGTCACCTACCTGTACGATGATGCGGCCAAGCTGAACGGGGTTGGGCGGCTTTCCAAGGTTACGGATGGTTCCGGCTCCACGGAGTTTTTCTATGACGTGCTGGGGCGTGAGATCAAGGCGGTCAAGACGGTGGGCAGCATCGCCTACGTGGTTGAGCGGACGTACGATGCGTTGAACCGTGTGGTGACGTTAAAGTACCCGGATGGGGAGGTAGTCACCTACGGCTACAATCCGCAGGGGATTGAGGCGGTGAGCTCTTCCTCGGCCACGTACGTGAGCAACGTGGACTACACGGCCACTGGCCAGATCAGCCGGCAGGTGGTGAATGGGAATCTGATGGCGACGACGTACACGTACGACCCGGCCACGCTGCGGTTGAGCGGGATGAAGACGGTGAATGGCGCGAACATGGCGTTGCAGGATTTAAGCTACGCCTTTGATCCCGTCGGCAACGTCGCCGCTTTGACCGACAACCGCCGCAGCCAGGTTCAGGCGTTCACCTACGATGATTTGCACCGTTTGACTCAGGCCCAATCCCCAGCCACGTACGGCACGAGGGCGTATGGTTACGATGCGATTGGGAACCTGACCTCTAAAGATGGGGTGACTCAGACCTACGGTCATGCGACGAAGCCGCATGCAGTGACCAGTCGTTCGGACGGCCTCACCATGGCTTACGACGCGAATGGGAACATGGTCACGAAGGGCACGCAGGCGTTGGCGTACGATGCGGAGAACCGGTTGATTGCCGTGACGAATGGCGGGGTGACTCAGGCGAATTTCGTCTACGACGGCGATGGTGGCCGTGTCCAGAAGGTGACCGCTGCCGGCGCCACGACGTACATTGGCAAGCTCTGGGAAGTGAAGCCGGACGGCTCCACCGTCAAGTACGTCTGGGTGGGCAGCACCCGCCTCGCCTCGAAATCCTCGACGGGGACGCTCTTGTTCTACCACCCGAATCACCTGGGCTCGACGGACTTGGTGACGGACTCCCAGGGGACTCAAGTGGCGCATTACGAGTACACCCCGTACGGGGAACTCTGGTCTACGGAAGGGCTCACCGTCCCCCACCAATACACCGGCAAGGAGCGCGATCCCGAGACCGGCTTCTACTTCTACGAAGCCCGCTACTACGATCCCCAACTCGGCCGCTTCCTCACGCCCGATACGATTGTCCCCAACTGGACTGACCCGCAAGACTTCAACCGGTACAGTTACGCTGGGAACAACCCGCTGAAGTACACCGACCCCACGGGGCATAAGAAGAAATCGTTCTGGAAGAAGCTGGGGAATTTCTTCCGTCAAGCTGTTGCAGCCGTCGTCTCCGCCGTCGCCAACACTGTGGCATTTGGTTCTGGTCCCTTTGTCTACGCTGGTTTCCAGGCTGGTTACGCTGCGTATGATGCGAATAAGGCAGGGGGTTCAGTAGGTTCTGCGGCGGTAGCTGGGGCGGTGGGTGGGTACATGGGGTATTCTGGGGGTGGTAATAGTGGGATGCCACGTCCTGGATCGGTGAGGACTCCCCAGATTTTACCGGATGGGCGTGGGGCAATAGAGTTGCCTGATTTGAGGGACCGGTTGATGGGGACTGCGGTGCAGGTTGGCGTTCTGAGGGCGATGGGGGCGAAGGTGGACGTTGGCCAAGCTTTTCTGGGCAGTGGCCTTAGCTACGCTCAGGACTACGCCCAGGCGTTGTTGACTGGGTCTGGGTTTGGCGGTGACTATCCCGTGGTTTACGGGAGCTCGTTTGCCCCGGCCGCGGTCCTCGCAGCCCCGGCCGCGCTCAACCCGTTTACACTTTTGGCCTTGGCGGGAGCCTATGTCACGTATAAACTAGCGATCGAACCAATTCTCGAGCCGTTGTTGGTGAATCTGGCGAAGAGCATACCGCCAAATCTACCTGGGGATGCGGTCAAAAATCCACACAGAGATGGTAGTTGGGGTGAGGCTGATGAAAAAGGTAAGTTCAAGAGAGAACGGTGGCGATATGATGAAGGCCGTCCCGGCATTAAAGGGCCCGGAGGAAAAGATCATGTCCATGTTGACGGCGGCGAGGACCATTTGCCGCCTGGTACACCATACCCTGAATAGCTTGATCTTGGGAGATTAAGCCGAATGCGAATAGCATTGACTTCTGAACAACTCATGCAGTTTCCAATCCATGATTCTGAATTACGAGTGTTTTTTGTCTCGAGAGATGGCGAAGGATTGATGGCCACGATAGATATAGGAATCGTGGATGATTCCTATGATCCAGGATACAGTTATCCAAGGAAGGATGGTGTATGCCGGCTACTTTTTCTGAACTGTCATCTAATTCAGTCCGATTTCAAAGGCAGTTGGACTGGGCGAGATACTCTCGATGCGATGGTCGAGTTGACAAAATCCGGCTTGTTGGAGGATGTAGGCCGATGGTCATCCATTACAACTGCAACGCGCCATTACCAGATAACTGCGCACAGCGGTTCACAAATTGACATCGTTTCGGAATCCGTCATTATAACCGCGCCTTAGCGGTAGTGGGGACGTCTATGAAAACGGCTCCCGTGTCAAGTGACTTTTCCCGTTGAGATGGC
>CAZITU010000118.1:0-6980 GCA_964542245.1 uncultured Nitrospirales bacterium
TACTTGCTGAAGACCTGGATGGTCTTCTCGGTCCCTCCGATCCCCAGTTGATTGCAGGCCTGCAAGACTCGAATCTTGACCATCACTTCATTTCGGACTGTTGAGGAGCCAGGACTGTCTGATCGGCTATGAAGCGTTGCAAGCCGACGCGCCAGGGAAGGAGACTCAGACCGTGCTGCCGCAGCTTGGCTGTGGAGAGGACTGAATAGGGTGGACGAACGGCCAGCCGGTCGGACTCGGCTGTTGAGATCGGAATCAGCCGGCAGTCGCTTCCGATTTCTCGGAGGATGGCGGCGGCGAATTCATACCAGCTGCATTCACCCTCTCCTCCAGCATGTACCAGACCTCTGACATCTCGTCGAGCCAGTTGGGCAATCACGCCAGCAAGGTCTCTCGCATAGGTTGGACTCCCCCGCTGGTCGTTCACCACCCTGATTTCTGGCTGAGTCGCGGCCAGTCGCAGGATCGTTTTCACAAAATTCTTCCCGATGGTGCAATAGAGCCAGGAGGTCCTAATGATCAGGGTCTCCGGGCAAACCGCAAGAGCCTCCTGCTCGCCGAGCAGCTTGGAGCAGCCGTAGGCATTGAGCGGATTCACGGGATCACGCTCTGTATAGGGCTCCGCTTTCTTCCCATCAAACACATAATCGGTTGAGATGTAAATCAGGCGAGCGCATACCTTAGCCGCTCCTTCGGCCACACGACGGGTGCCCTGCACGTTCAGTCGGTGCGCGGTGTCCGGATCGCGCTCGCATCCATCCACATCGGTATAACCCGCAGCGTGGATCACCACGTCGGGCTTCGCCGCGGCGATCTTGTCTGCGATGCCAGGATCCGTCAGCTCGTAACCCGGCTGATCGGCCGGAATCACATCCTCCGCGGTAAGCGCGCGCCGCAGTTCGTGTCCGAGTTGGCCGCTGGCGCCCGTCAGGAGGATGCGCATGCCCCTTACCCCTGCAACCGGGAGCCGTACACCCGCTCGTAGTAGGCCCGGAACTCCCCGGACTTGGTTTTGCGCCACCACTCGGGGTTCCCGCGATACCATTCGATCGTGGCTTTCAGCGCGTCATCGAACGGATGCAGCGGCCTCCAGCCGAGCCCGGCGATCTTGTCGCAGTTCAAGGCGTACCGCCGGTCGTGCCCAGGGCGGTCCGTGACGTGCCGGAGCAGGGACCGGGGCTTTCCCATCAGGCCCAGGATCGTCTCGGCCACATCGAGGTTCGGCCGCTCCTGGCCGGTGCCGAGGTTGTAGACTTGGCCCGCCTCGCCTTTCCTGAGCACCAGCGCAATGGCCTCGCAGTGGTCCTGGACGTAGAGCCAATCGCGCTCCTGGAGCCCGTCCCCATACAGGGGAAGCGGCTGGTCATCGAGCGCGTTCGTCACGAACAGCGGGATGAATTTTTCCGGATACTGATTGGGCCCGAATGTATTGCTCCCGCGGGTCACCAAAACCGGGAAGCCATACGTGGCGTAGTAACTCAACACCAGGAGATCGCCGCCGGCCTTGCTTGCGGAATAAGGACTGCGCGGGGCCAGCGGGGCCGACTCCGCCGAGCGGCCGGTCGGCACATCACCGTACACCTCGTCCGTGCTGACCTGGACGAACCGGCTCACGCCGGCCGCCCGGGCGGCCTCCAGGAGCACTGACGTCCCGACCACATCGGTCCTGACGAACCCGCCCGGCTCCGCGATCGACCGATCCACGTGCGTCTCCGCGGCAAAGTTCACGATGGCCTCGACGCGATGCTCGCGCACCACGCGGCCCACGAGAGCCGCATCACAGATGTCGCCGTGAATAAAGGTATACCGCGGATGCCCTTCGATGTCGCGCAGGTTATCCAGATTTCCTGAATACCGAAGGGCGTCCAGGTTCACCACGTCCACGTCGCCCTGCCGAAGGAGTACGCGCACGAAATGAGAGCCGATGAATCCCGCCCCGCCGGTGACCAGCACGCGTCGAATCATTGCCATGGCCTACCGTCTGATGCGCTGGCCGTACCAGGTCCGCTTCCAGACCCAGAGGTCGGGAATGCTCCGGCAGCGCTCCTTGAAGGTCATGAAGTCCGCCTCCACCGCGCCCTTGTCAATGAGCACCCGCTCTCGGCAGGCGAACTCGTCGGTCCAGAAGAAGCCTGCGGCCTGGTATTTCGGATTGAACTCCCGGAACCAGCGGTTGACGATTCCGAACAGCCGCGCCAGGCCGTCGAAGGCCTCCGTCCAGCGGTGCTCGTGCCGCGCCCTCGTCCAGTCCGGCCCGACCGTAAGATGAAAGCGGCCGTAGCCGTGCAGTTGCGCGTGCTTGAACAAGAACTCGATACCCTCGTCAATGACCTCGCAGAGCCAGTGATGGTGTGAGTATCCGCAGTAGCGGCTGCGTTCGATCCCCGGCGTGCTCTCCACGATGCGGCTCGGCGTCTCGATGTAGCCGCTCTTGCCGACCCGCATCATCTCTCGGCACGCCCACACCGGATCACGCAGGTCTTCTAGTGTTTGTTTACAGACAACAAAGTCGAACTGCTTGTCCTTGAACGGCCACGATTCGTGAGAGCAAATGTCCCACTGTATCCATGTATCCTTATTAAAATACGGCTCCGGCCAGACATCCTTATGATACGGAGCAAGTTGCTGCTCATGCCCCCAGGGCAGGAAGTCAATGACGTAATTAGCGCGGCTCACCGGTCTCATCCCCCCACCGACATCGAGGACTAAATCATCTGGCTTGATGTATTCCGGCAATTCATCAATTGTCCCAGTCCTCACCTTATCAAATCTCATAGTCATCCCTCCTGCCAGTTGCTGGGTCCGGTTAGCCGCTATAAACTGGCAGCTCATTCTCACTCTCAGCCAGACTTTTGTACGATTGATCTTTCAGAGAAAGCAGGGGGTTCTCAACGGGCCATGAAATGCCGATCGCTTGATCGTTCCAGATGATTCCCCGATCGTCTTCCGCCGAATAAAAGTCCGTGCACTTGTACACCACACCCGCCGTCTCGCTCAACACGCAGAACCCGTGCGCAAAGCCCGGCGGGACATACAACTGACGCTTCTTGTCAGCCGAGAGCTCGACGCCGTGCCATTTCCCAAACGTCGGAGATCCGCGGCGCACGTCCAGGGCCACATCGAAGATCGCGCCGTACACCACGACAATCAGCTTTCCTTGAGGATTCTTCACCTGGTAGTGCAGGCCGCGCAGTACACCGCGAACCGACCCGGAAAAATTGTCCTGGACGAACCTGGGAAGGATTCCGCCGTCGTGGTATTTCCGCGCATGGTACAACTCAAAAAAAAATCCCCGCTGATCCTCGAAAACATCGTGCTCGATGAGAGTGACGCCATTCAGCTCGGTTTCGATGAACCGCACCTTCCCCTCCTTCCGTTCGAGGAGCCAGCCGTCCTACAGCCTGTTCGCCCCGGTCCGGGCCACCAGATTATTAGCCAGCATCAATGATTCGAACGTGCCCGCGTCGGTCCACCACCCGTCCAGTATCTCCCAAGTCAACCGACCGCGCTGGAGATAGGCATTGTTCACGTCGGTGATCTCCAGTTCGCCGCGCGCCGAGGGCTTGAGCGTCCGGATAATATCGAAGACCTCATGGTCATAAAAGTAGATGCCGGTGGTGATGTAGGGAGATTTCGGCTCCTTCGGCTTCTCTTCGATCCGGACGAGAAGGTCCCCCTCCAGCACCGCCACCCCGAAGCGTTGGGGGTCCTTGACCTCCTTCAGGAGAACTTTCGCCCCCCCGTCATGTTTCTCATAGGCGCGGGCGGCGGCGATGATGTTCCGCTCGATGATGTTGTCCCCCAGAATCACGCAGACCGGCTCCCGGTTCACGAAGAACTCGGCCAGGCTCAACGCCGCCGCAATGCCGCCCTCTCCTTCCTGATAGGTATAGTTCAGGTGCTGCAGTCCGAACTCCGCCCCGTTGCCCAGGAGCCGCAGGAAATCGCCGGCGCTGTTGCCGCCCGTCACCAGCAAGATGTCGCGGATGCCCGCATTCACCAACGTCTGGATCGGATAGTAAATCATCGGCTTGTCGTAGACCGGCAGCAGGTGCTTGTTCGTCACCTTCGTCAACGGATAGAGCCGCGTGCCGAGCCCGCCGGCGAGGATCACGCCCTTCATAGAGCGATGTTCTCCTCCGGCGCCTCGCGCATTCGGTCGGACCCGTCCCTCCGAGCTGCAAGCGCATCCGCATACAGAGTATAGAGCCGGTCGAACATCTGTTGCGCATCATAGCGTTCTTCAATAAGCCGCCTTCCCGTCGCGGCCAACCTTTTGCCCCATTCCCTGTCCCTCATGAGAAAAAGGATCTTCGCACAGACTGCAGCGGGGTCTCCGGGCGGAACCAGCAGGCCGGTCTGACCATCAATGACCACCTCATCGATCGCCCCCACGTTGGTGGCCACAACCGGTTTTTCCATGGCCAGGGCCTGGGTAATCACCTGAGGCACACCTTCCCCGGCAATCGACGTGAGGACAAAGAGATCCAGCGCGGACAGGATTCTCGGAATGTCGTCCCGATGACTCGTCATGACAACCTTCCCGGTCAGTCCCAAATGTGCAATGCGTTCTCTAAGGACCTCCTTCTCCGGGCCGTCTCCGATGATGAGGAAGCGGGCCACGGGACTCTTCGCGAGGACCAGCTTGGCCGCCTCGATATAGTAAATATACCCTTTGTAATCCCGCAAAAACGACACCATCCCTACAAGAAACTCGTGCCGCCTGATGCCCAACTCTTCCCTGACGGTGCCGTCATCCGGCTGGGGATAGAACACGCGCAGATTCACCCCCGTCGGAATTGACGTGATCCGCGAGCCATCAATCCGGTTATGCACGATGAGGTTTTGCCGAACCCGTTCTCCGGCGGTGATGATCCGATCGGTCAACCGCGTGTAGAGAATTCTGTTCAACAGGGTATCGGCCACCGGGACAGATTTATGGCGGGTCCGAATGACGACCGGTTTCCTTCGGGAAAGCCTTCCGGCAGTGGCGGCAATCCAACTATCGCGCGAGCCGTGCGTGTGAACGATATCAATGTGATACCTGTTGATAAGGCGCACGAGAGCACGAATTGCCCGCGGATAGGCCAACTTTCCCATCAAGACCGTTTCAACATTCAACCCCTGTTTCCTCGCGAGAACCTGCAATTGGCTGTCAGGTTGAACCACAAGCACCACCTGATGGCCACGCCCGGTTAAGTCGCCGACCTCGGCAAGGACCCGAAACTCCTCCCCCCCCAGCCCCGTCGCTGATTCGGTATGGATGACGTTAAGACTCATTGCACGTCCGCCTGAGTCCTCTCCCACAGTTTGGCGTACTTGACGAAGGTATAGTAGGCGTATAGCAGCGAAAGGATCAATCCCGGCATTCCATCTCGAAACCCTTGCCTCAGCCCATACATCTTGAAGAAGGTGAAAATCGGATGGGTGACCAGTTGATGGACGTGGAACCGACGACCCCGATCGGCCATTTGTTCCGCCATGAGCGTCGAGTACCGGCTCATCTTCCGCAGGTACTCCCCCAGGTCGCGAAACGGATATTGCAGGGCGTGGCCGCGCAGGTAGTCAACCCGCCCCGTTACCTCGAACCCCTCATGCACGAGATCATCCCGGTACCGCAGCCGGTGTTTGTTGAAGAACTGGGGTTGCCGGTAATCCGGATACCAGCCGCAGTGACGAATCCACCTTCCAAGAAAAAGATTCTTCCGAGGGACGAAAAAAGCATCGGCATAGGGGCCATGAACCAGCTCACGCTGAATTTCCACGCGCAGTTCGTCCGTCACGCGCTCGTCGGCATCGAGGCTCAAGACCCAGTCGTGGGTCACCAGCTCCAGCGCGCGGTTACGGAGTTTCCCGAATCCCGCAAAATCGCACTGATAGACCTTGTCTGTGTACTCCCGGCAGATCTGTTCGGTCCGATCGGTGCTGTGGGAGTCCAGGACGACAATCTCGTCCACCCAGGTGAGGCTCTCGAGGGCGTCTCGGATCTTGTCCTCCTCATTGAAGGTCAGGACATACGCGGAAAGCTTAGACACGGACCACCTCGATCGGCCTGATCAACACACTCGGGTTGTCGGACGCGAGCACTTGAGTGACCCGCGCTCCCACCGTCTCGACCGTGATCTGGTCCAGGCAGTCCCAGTAGGGGCACGCCTCGCGGGTACACTTCTCGCAGGTCGGGACCTCGGGCATCAGGATCAAACTTTTCCCCAGCGGTCGCCAGCGGATCGGCGACTGGTTCCGGCGTGGGTCGAACAGGCTGACCGTCGGGACACCGAGCGCCGCGGCAAGGTGCATCGGCCCCGTGACCATGGACACCACGACGTGGCTCTCGGCAATCACCGCCACCAATTGCCGGAGCGTCAGCTCGCCCATCAGGTTTCGCACACCCCGCGGCCACTCGCTGACCCGGGTCTCAACCCGAAACCGGTCCCGTTCGACCGCATTCCCCGTCAACAGCACCGCGCGGCCCTCGCGAGCCAGGCGCAACACTAGGTCACGGAAGTGGACCAACTTCCAGATGCGGCTTGAGAACCCGCCGGGGTGGACCAGGACGCGGAGCCGCGGGGACTCACCCAAGAACGCCCTCACCCACGCCCGCTCCTCGGAGGTCACGACCAGACGGGGTGGCGTGATCTCGCCCGGAGAAAGACTCAGCCCGCGGAGCAAGCCGAGGTTATAGGCGCTCTCGTGCCGCAAAAAATCGCTTCGGTGTTCATAGACCCGCCGATTGAGCAGCCAGGAATACCACCGATAACCCGTGCCCACCCGAAGCGGCACGCGCGCCAGCCACGCCGCCGTCATGAGCCTGCGAAACGGTTTGAGGAAGAGCGCGGCATCCACCCCGCACCGGAACAACCGCACCAGATCAACCAGCCGCTCATCCCCCGTCACGGTCAGGACCTCATCAAGATCAGGATGATCCGCCAACACCGGGGCAGCATAGACGCTGGAGAGAAAACTCAATCGCGCCGCCGGCA
>CAZITU010000119.1:0-6912 GCA_964542245.1 uncultured Nitrospirales bacterium
CTCCTCGTAATCCTCCGGCATCAGGATGCGGCGCAGGTCCGGGTGGCCGGCGAACTTGATGCCCATCAGGTCGTAAACCTCGCGCTCCAGGAAGTTGGCTCCCTTCCAGACACCGGTGACCGTCGGGATGGTCGGGTCCTCTTCCGGGAGGCGGGCCTTGAGTCGCAGCCGGTGGTTGCGGGGCAGGGACTTGAGAAGGTAAACGACCTCGAACCGGTCTTCATCCTCTGGGTAGTCCACCGAACAGATGTCGGAGACCATGTCGAAAGCAGCTTCGGGGTCATCGTGGAGGAAGCGCGCGACCTCGGCAATGGCCGGAGCCCTGACCTGTGCGACGAGGTCCTGGTACGGCCCCTCCTCGCGGACTGCCAGCACGGCGTCCGGGAAGCGGTCCTTGAGCCTGGCGAGCAAGGCGTGCATGGGCCTACTTCACGAAAACCTTCTCGGTCATCATTTTCTGCTGGAGCTTGATCAACCCGTCCAGGAGCGCCTCGGGGCGTGGAGGACAGCCTGGGACGTATACGTCCACCGGGACGATCTGGTCCACCCCCTGCACGACGCTGTACGAGTTATAGTGGTTGCCGGAGGTCGCGCAGGAGCCCATGGAGATGACGTAGCGGGGCTCCGGCATCTGATCGTAGATGCGGCGGATCACCGGGGCCATCTTGCGGGTGACGGTCCCCGCCACGATCATCAGGTCGGACTGGCGAGGAGAGGCCCGGAAGACCCCGGCGCCGAAACGGTCAATGTCGTAGCGGGACGAGACCGTGGCGATCATTTCGATGGCGCAGCACGCCAGCCCAAACGTCATCGGCCACAATGAGCCTTTCCGGCACCAATTCACGGCGGCGTCCAAGGTCGTCGTCATGACGTTGGCCTCGAATGATCTGTCTATCAGTCCCACGGTCCTACTCCCATTCCAGCGCCCCCTTCTTCCAGGCATAGAAATAGCCTACGAGCAGGATGACGATGAACAGCAGCATCTCAATGAGGCCGAAGAGCCCGAGTTGGTTGAAAACCACGGCCCACGGGTAGAGGAACACCGTCTCGATGTCGAAAATCACGAACAGCATGGCGATAATATAGTACCGCATCGGGATCTTGGTGCGCGCGTCAGAAAAGACCGGTGACCCGCTCTCGTACGGAGAGAGTTTCGCGCGGTATGGGCGCGAGGGGCGGACGAGGTAACCGGCCATGAGGGACACGATGCCGAAGGCAGCCGCGACCACCATGAAGAGCAGGATCGGCAGGTAGTTTTGGGCGATCAGGTCCAGCGTCATGGAACAACCATGGGAGAGGGTGCGCTTAGGGCATCGGTGAAATACGGACGGGACTTCAGGCCGTCGAGCTGCGGCGCGGGCATCCCTTTATGTTGGACCAATATCTTATAGGTCGTCCCCATGCCCTCGGGCCGCAGGAGGTGACGCATTCCGTCGAATTCGGGAGATTCTGGATCCAAGCCGGCGAAGGCCGACTCGATGCCGAGGCCCATCAGGAAATGCAACTGGTTGGTGAACCCCGTCACTTCGAGCCCGACTTCTCGTCCGGTCAGGGCCAGGCTGGTGAAGTCCACATGGGCCGTCAGGTCCTGCTGGCCCACACGCAGATAAGGGGTGTCGGAAACGGTGTGCTGGTGGTAACAGAGCAACGTCCCGGTTTTTCTGGTTGGGGCGAACAGGTCCGCGGCCGTATGGCCGTAATCAATCGTGAGGACGAGGCCGCGGCGTAAGATAGCGCCGATCTGCCGCATCCACTCGAGCGCCTGGAGATTGACCTCGGCTCGCTGGCCGTCTTCCAAGTTGATACCCAAGCGTTTGAAATAGGATTCCAGTGTAAGCGAAAAGGGCGGGGCCTCGATTTCAATGAAGCGGTCTTGAGCCCAGCCGACGTAGATCTCCCGCAGGCCCAACGGGCGCATGACCACGCGATGGACCGGGAAGGCGTCCACCAGTTCGTTGGACAGGATGACGCCTGTCAGCGACTCGGCAGGGAGATGCGACAGGTCCGAAGCCCAGGTGATGGGCACGCTGTCTTGCAGGAGCGAGCGGAGCCGACACTGCTGCTCGGCGATCATGGCGGCGCTCCGCTCCGCGATGAGGTAGCGAACGCGGGACAGGAACGCCGGATTGCCTCTGCGGTAGGCGTTGAGCAGATGCCGGCCCAGCAAGCCCTTGCCCGCGCCCATCTCCACGATCGTGAAGTCTTCCGATGCGTCACCGGGTCCTTCGATAGCTTCGGCAACCTGCGCGAGCTGCTTTCCGATCATTTCGGCGAAGATGGGATTGACGTCGGGGCTGGTGTAATAGTCGCCGTCCGGACCGATGCGTGAGCCTGGGGTCGTGTAGTAGCCGAAGTCGGGGTCGTAGAGGGCGGTCTCCATGAAATCGGCGAAGGTGATCGGACCGTCCCGTTCGATCCGGGCGACCAGTTTGGACACAAGTTCCGGATGGCCAAGGCTCACCGCGGTTCTCCTGCGATCCCTGGAGACGATTGCTACAGAATAACGAGAGGGCTACGATAGCCTAGGACCTTCGGGTTAGTCAAGCCGGAAGAGGCCGTTGGGACAAGGGTTTGGAGCCGATTTGTGGGGGATTATCAAGCCCTCGAATATGGCTCAAGATTAGGCCGAAAGACCTAAAAGCTATTCCGCCACGCTGACCTTGTTGCGGCCGTCGGCCTTCGACCGGTACATCGCCCCGTCGGCTTTACTGATAAGGGCTTCTTTGGTCTGCGCGTGATCGGGAAAACCGGCGATCCCGATGCTGGCGGTGATGCGGGCCTTGATCCCTTCCGGCTCCAGGAAGATGTGGGTGTTGATCGCTTCATGGAGTCGTTCGGCCACCGTCTTGGCGATGCCCACCGTAGTTTCCGGCAGGATGACCACGAACTCATCTCCGCCGTAGCGGGCCAAGATGTCCACGTCGCGAACGCACACCATCATGATCTTTGCCGCTTCGGTGAGGCACTGGCTGCCCATCTGGTGACCGTGGCGGTCATTGATTTCCTTGAATTTGTCGAGGTCCACAAAGATCAACGACATGATGGAACCGTAGCGCCGGCAGCGACGGATCTCGCGGTCCAGAGCTTGATCCAGATAGCGGGCGTTGAACAGCTTGGTCAATTCGTCAACGATGCCGAGGCTGGCCGTCTTCGCATACAGGGTCGTCCGCTCCAACGCGATTGAGGCCTGCTCGACAAGGCAGGTGAGGAGCGTGACATCACGCCTATCGAACGGCTGGCCGAGCTTGTTCAGCATCTCCAGGACAGCGATGGGTCGCCTCTTGCTGAAGATCGGCAGACAGAGGATCGTCCGGGTCTTGAATTTGGTTGCCCGGTCAATATCCGGGAGGAATCGCGGGTCTGTCCTGGTATCGGTGACCACCGCGGGCTTCCAGTGCTGGGCGACCCACCCCGCGATCCCTTGGCCGGGTTTGATGCGCTGCCCCTTGAGCCGTCTGGTCTTGGGGCCCCCGACCATGTCGAACACCAGTTCCTGCGTGGACGAATCAATCGTGAAGAGCGACCAGGCCTCGCATCGGACCATGGCTTTGGCCTTGTCGAGGATGATACGGAGGACAGCCTTGGGCTCGCGGGCCGAAGTCAAGGCGTGGGCGGTCTCGACGAAAAACCGCAGCTCCCGCTCACGCGCCGTCAGGCGCTCCCGCAAGGGCGGGGCGGTCTTACGGTTTACGGCGCGGCGGGTTGAGGCAGGCTTGGCTGCTGGCGACATGGAGCACCGAATGGATGTCAGGACCCGTGGCACTTTTTATATTTCTTGCCGCTACCGCATGGGCATGGGTCGTTGCGCCCGACCTTCTCTCCCGTGCGACGGATGGTTTTGTCGCCGTTCCCCTCGGGAGCCTGCTCGCCTCGGTTCAGCGTGAGGGTCGGAGGCCGGCGCGGCCGTTCCATGACGGGAGGCGGCTGTTCACCCTGGACGACCTGGACCCGGAGCAGGTGCTCCAATACGTCGCGCTGGAACCGGTCCATCATGTCGGCGAACATGTCGAAGGCTTCCCGCTTGTACTCGATCAGCGGGTCCTTCTGGCCGTAGCCGCGGAGTCCGATGCCCTCCCGCAGGCTGTCCATGGCGAGCAGGTGATCTTTCCAGAGGGTGTCGATCGTCCGCAGCATCACCATCTTTTCCAGGTACCGCAACAGGTCCGGGCCAAGTTCCCGTTCTTTCGCCGCGTAGGCCTCGTGAATCTTGCGGACCAGCTCGTCGCGCAGGGCCTCGAAGCCGGTATCCTTGGACTCGGCCGCGAGGTCTTTGCACTCGATCGAGAACCGTGCGTAGCAGGCGTCGGCCAGGCCTTTTAGGTCCCAGTCTTCCTGGTACGAGTCCTTGGGGCAGTGCACGTCCAGCAGCCCGTCCAGGATCTCCTCGGCGTCGGCCTTGATGTCCTCGGACAGGTTCTCCCCGCTGAGGATCATGCGCCGGCGTTCGTAGACGACCGTGCGCTGCTTGTTCATTACATCGTCGTAATCGAGGAGCTGCTTGCGGATCTCGAAATGGTGGGCCTCTACCTTCTTCTGGGCGTTCTCGATGGCGCGGGTCACCATCTTCGCCTCGATGGGGACGCCTTCCTCCATGCCGAGCTTGAGCATGATTTTGGAGATACGGTCGGAGCCGAAAATGCGCAGGAGGTCGTCTTCAAGCGACAGGTAGAAGCGCGACGAGCCGGGATCGCCCTGGCGCCCGCCGCGGCCGCGGAGCTGGTTGTCGATGCGGCGGCTCTCGTGGCGTTCGGTCCCCAGGATGTGCAGGCCCCCGGCGGCGATGACCTCCTGCTTCTCGGCCTCGCATTCAGTCCTGATCTGGGCCAGCAACGGCCCCTGCCGGTCGGGCGGCATCTCCGGGTCGGCGTAGAGAGCCTTCTTGAATAGAAATTCTGGGTTGCCGCCCAAAAGAATGTCGGTCCCACGTCCCGCCATGTTCGTCGCGATGGTGACGGCCTCCTTACGCCCGGCCTGGGCGATGATCTCGGCCTCCCTCTCATGGTGCTTGGCGTTCAGGACGTTGTGCTTGATGCCGTGGCGGACAAGATACCCGGCGAGCCGTTCCGACTTCTCGATCGAAATGGTGCCGACGAGCACCGGCTGGCCTCGCTTATGGCAGTCCGCGATCTCTTCGACGATGGAGTTGAATTTTTCCTTCTCGGTGCGGTACACCACGTCGGCGAAGTCCTGCCGGATGTTGGGACGATTGGTGGGGGCGACGACCACGTCGAGGTTATAGATCTTGGCGAACTCGCCGGCCTCGGTGTCGGCCGTCCCCGTCATGCCGGCCAGTTTCTCATACATGCGGAAGAGATTCTGGAAGGTGATCGAGGCCAGCGTCTGGTTTTCGTTGGCGATCTTGACGCCTTCCTTCGCTTCGACCGCCTGGTGCAGGCCGTCCGACCAGCGGCGCCCGGGCATGAGCCGGCCCGTGAACTCGTCCACGATGATGACCTCGCCGTCTTTCACGACATAGTCCACGTCGCGATGGTAGAGGACGTGCGCCCGCAGCCCTTGGACGACGTGGTGCACCAATTCCATGTTGGCCAGGTCGTAGAGGTTCGTCACCCCCAGGGCCCGCTCCACCTTCTCGTTGCCTTCTTCGGTGAGCGCGGCCGTTTTGGTCTTCTCCTCGATCGTGTAGTCCGTCTCCCGCTTGAGGCTCGGGATGATGCGGTCGATCCGGTAGTAGAGGTCGGTAGAGTCCTCGGTCGGGCCCGAGATGATCAGCGGCGTGCGAGCCTCGTCAATGAGGATGCTGTCCACTTCGTCCACAATGGCGAAGTTCAATTCGCGCTGGACGCAGTGTTCCCGGTCGCCCACCATGTTGTCGCGCAGGTAGTCAAACCCGAACTCGTTGTTGGTTCCGTACGTGATGTCGGCGCGGTAGGCCTCTTGCCGAGTGCAAGGGCGCAGGTGCTGGAGGCGCTTGTCTTCGGCGTCGTAATGGGGGTCGAACAGGAAGGAACTCTCGTGTTGAATGACGCCGACGGACAGCCCGAGGTTGTGGTACAAGGGGCCCATCCACTGCGCGTCGCGTTTGGCCAGGTAGTCGTTGACGGTGACCAGGTGCGCGCCCTTGCCCTCCAGGGCGTTCAGGTAGAGGGCGAGCGTGGCGACCAGGGTCTTGCCTTCCCCGGTCTTCATTTCGGCGATCTTGCCTTCGTGCAGGATGATACCGCCGATGAGCTGGACGTCGAAGTGGCGCATCGCCAGCGTGCGCTTCGACATCTCCCGGCAGACCGCGAACGCCTCAGGCAGCAGGTCATCCAGGGTGCTGCCGTCAGCCAGGCGCTTCTTGAAGTCATCGGCCCTGGCGCCGAGGTCCTTATCCGAGTGTAGCATCAGCGAGGCTTCTTTGGCGCCGATCTCGGCCACCAACGGGCGCATGCGCCTGAGCTCGCGTTCGTTTTTGCTGCCGAAGACTTTGCTGAGGAGGACGTTGATCATGTTCCGCCTAGTGCGATTCCCATAGTATACAGAAATGCCTGCGGTAAGGAAACGGTGCCGGTTGACCCGTTGGGGTTGCTGGGAGAGAATGGGGACATGCGCGGCAATGTGGGGATATTCATTCTGACCCGCCTGCTGTTCGCGCTCTTGGTGGGCTTTTTCATCTGGGGGATTCTGCCGTCGTCCTGGAAGGAGTTCCTCAAGACCGGTCCGTGGGGGGTAGTGGCGGGGGCCACCGCCGTTCTTCTTGTCGTGGTCACGCTCGGCAAGGGCATCCTCGACCGCCGCGAACATAAACGCGCCCACGCGCGCGTGGCGAAGGTCTTTCGGCAGACCACCGACCCGGCCCTTCAGAAGAGAGCCGCGCTCTGGCTTATTGAGCATGATCGCCAGCATCCCGAGCGGCTGGCCGACGCCGGCCCGGCGTTGCTGGAGGTTCTGTTGCGGATCATGAGGGCGGAC